>CAZBKV010000006.1:8996-18623 GCA_964492575.1 uncultured Verrucomicrobiota bacterium
TTTAACCCCGGTTTATGGGGGATGGTTGCGCCTCCGTCCAGCGGACCAGTTGCCGCAGGACATAAGGCAAAATTCCACCATGACGATAATATTCCAATTCGACCGGGGTATCAACGCGGCAGAGGACCGGAACGGTTTCTACAGAACCGTTGGACCGACGGACGAGGAGGAGCAGGTCCTGTTGGGGTTGAAGATTATCGTTCAATCCAATAATGCTGTATGTTTCGGTGCCGTTTAAACCTAAACGTCGAACATTATACCCCTCCTTAAACTGCAACGGCAAAACGCCCATCCCAATCAGGTTGGATCGATGGATGCGTTCAAAACTTTCGGCAACCACAGCGCGTACCCCTAACAGAGCAGTCCCTTTCGCCGCCCAATCACGGGAACTGCCGGTCCCGTATTCTTTGCCAGCCAACACGATCAGAGGAACCCCCTCCTGCTTGTACCGCATGGCGGCGTCGTAAATGGTCATCTTCTCACCACTGGGTTGATGGATGGTATAACCTCCTTCTTCACCGCCGAGCATAAGGTTTTTGATGCGGACGTTGGCAAAGGTCCCGCGGATCATGACCTGATGATTCCCCCGGCGGGATCCGTAGCTGTTGAAATCTTCCGGACGAACCCCATGTTCCATCAGATACTTTCCGGCCGGGGAGTCCTTCTTAATCGCTCCGGCCGGGGAAATATGGTCGGTCGTCACACTGTCTCCAAAGATGGCCAGCACCCGTGCGTCTTTGATTTCCTGAATCGGATCAGGTTCCATCTTGAAGTTCTCGAAGAACGGCGGCTCTTGGATATACGTGCTCTGGGGATCCCATTGGTAGGTCTTACCGGTAGGGGCCTGGATTTCGTTCCATCGAGGGTTGGCCTGCTCGATGTTTGCATAAAGCTTACGATAGATCTCTGGATCCAGGGCAAAGGGAAGAACGGCCTGGAGTTCCTCCGGTGTCGGCCAAATGTCTTTGAGATAGACCGGTTGTCCTTGGGGGTCAAAACCGATGGGTTCACGGGTTATATCAATGTCAATCCGTCCGGCTAAGGCGAAGGCCACGACCAGCGGTGGGGACATCAGGAAGTTGGCTTTGATTGTCTGGTGAATCCGAGCTTCGAAATTTCGGTTCCCAGAAAGAACAGAGGCCGTTACAAGGTCGTGTTCCAAAACAGCCTCTTCGATATGGGATTCCAGAGGACCGGAGTTTCCGATGCAGGTGGTGCATCCGTATCCGACCAAATAGAAGCCGAGTTGGTTGAGGTATTCCTGCAAGCCGGATTTTTCCAAATAAGCCGTAACGGCTCGGGAACCCGGGGCCAGGGAGGTCTTAATCAGGCCATTGACTTGAAGGCCCCGTTCCACGGCCTTCTTCGCCACAAGCCCCGCAGCCAGCATCACCGTAGGATTCGAGGTGTTAGTGCAGCTTGTAATCGCAGCGATGAGGATCGAGCCATGACGGACTCGGCCATGCAAAGTCTCCCGCTTCACCACCACGTTGTCCGGGGAAGGATGCTGATCTCGCATTTCGCTTTCACTAGGGCTGACGTAAGGATGATGCAACCCGGCCTGCCACTCTACCGAACGGTGCACATCCCGGTTTCCATTTAATTCGACCTCTTTGCAGACCTCATCCAAGGTTTTCCCATAGCCTCCTTCGCTCAAGGGACGGGTTATGACGTCTGCAAACCACTGTTTTAGGTCTTTGAGATCCACCCGATCCTGCGGCCGTTTGGGACCGGAGACGCTGGGCTGGACCTTGCTCAGATCCAGTTCCACGACTTGGGAGTACCGGATCTGGCCTTCCTTCGGCATGCCAAAGAGGCCTTGCGCTTTGTAATAGGCTTCGTAAAGACGGCAGAGCTCTTCGGGTCGACCGGTCAGCCGGAGGTATTCCACACATTTTTCGTCAATCGGGAAGTAGCCCATCGTGGCACCATATTCAGGGGCCATGTTGGCGATGGTGGCGCGGTCCGTGACCGGCATGGCTTCGGCCCCCGGACCGAAGAATTCCACAAATTTCCCCACCACCCCAACCTTCCGAAGAAGCTGGGTCACGGTCAGAGCAATGTCTGTGGCAGTAATGCCCGGAGCGGGCTGGCCGGTCATATAAACCCCCACCACGTCCGGGGTTAAGAAACTGATCGGCTGACCAAGCATCCCGGCCTCCGCTTCGATTCCCCCAACGCCCCAACCGACGATTCCCAGGCCATTGATCATCGTGGTATGGGAATCGGTGCCGACTAGGGTATCCGGGAAAATCACTCCATCCCGTTGCATCACTCCTTTCGCTAGATATTCGAGGTTGACCTGATGGATGATACCGATAGACGGAGGAATCACTCGAAAGGATCGAAAGGCCTGCGTCCCCCATTTAAGAAATTGATACCGCTCCCGGTTACGAAGAAACTCCATCTCTAGATTGTTTCGAAACGCGTCGGGACGACCGGCAAAATCGACTTGAACAGAGTGGTCAATGACCAGGTCCACAGGAATCTCCGGTTCCACGATCGAGGGGTCTCGGCCCATTCGTGCGACCGCAGACCGCATGGCTGCAAGGTCCACCAACAGCGGCACGCCGGTAAAGTCCTGTAACAAGACACGGGAGACATAGAAGGGAATCTCTTCGGTCCGAGGGACATTCGGTTCCCAAGAGGCAAGGTTTCGAACATGATCTTCAGTAACCCCAGGGCGCCCGCAGTTGCGGAGAAGGGATTCGAGGAGGATCCGCAGACTGACGGGCATCGTATGGATTTCGCCCAGACCGGCTTCTTCCAGCGCGGGCAAGGAGTAATACTGCCCTTTGAGGCCGTTGCCCGCATCCAGCTCTCGCAGGGCACCAAAATGATTTTTTAACTCAGCCATGGTTTCTCTCTCCTTTGTTATTTTTGATTTTATCGAAAACCCTCATAAGAAACACTTAACAACCTGTCAAACCACCCCTTCTCATCCCTTAATCTCTTTCCACCCTCAATTTCTTTCCCAAAACACCACTTTCGTGTAAACTCTCTCCATCCTACCTGGCCACCGAGAAAAAGTCGATCCAAGGTACCCTTTCCCCAAACAAGGCTTGTGGGCGGAACTTGGAAGGCGATAACCTAAAGACCGTGATCTTAAAATTCGCCACCATTGGAATAGCAGTAGGAATTCTTGTGGCTTTTGGATGCGGTCGATGGCTCTTGCATCGCCCCAAATCTCAGCGGATGGGACTTTTAGTCGGATCAATCACTCTGGTTTTGCTCAAAGGATGTTTTGTCCTCCGCCCGGATTGGGAGTTTCCCCTAGTCCAACGCTTCGGCTTGGAGCTGGGATGGTTTACAGGATGGTGGCCGCTGATCCCTTTTTCCCTTCTTCTTGGATATAGCACGCATTTCCTTCCCCAATCGAGGCGGTCGATCTACTACGGCTTTGCCGGATTTTTCTACTTGATCTTTCTCCTCGATGGAGGGTTTCGGCTAATAACTGATTACCGGGATCTGAATGGGAAACCAGACGACCAGGGTGTTTGTTTGCAGAGCTCGGAGTATTCCTGTGGAGCAGCCGCCGCAGCCTCTTTTCTTTTTCTGCTAGGATATTCCACCTCGGAGGCGGAGATGGCCCGTTTGTGTCGGCCTTCCCGAATCACCGGTGTCAATGAATACATCCTGGCCTGGGCGATCAACCAGTACCTTCAACAACACCAGGCTGCCCAGCGTGTTCAGGTGGATCTTCTCTCCAACGCCCTTCCTCAGAACAAAACCTTTCCTCTTCTAGCGATCCGACGACTGAATTTTCTGGTCGCCCATTGGATTGTGTTGGCACGACAGGAAGGAAATCAGGTATGGGTGCTGGACCCTTTAGAAGGGGCCCGAAGGGTTCCTCTGGCGACCCTTCAAAAGACCCTCCAGCCTGTTTGCATCCGCCTCCAAAGGCAGAAGCCGATTCTTCCCAAATCTGAGGCGGCCTTTATCGTGTGTTTCCTCCCTATGGGCTGGGGGTTTAACGAGAAGACATCCTGAAAATTTGACCCACGCTTAATTGTTGTCTATAATTAAGGAAAGAGAATAGAAAAACGATAAACGTGAAAAAGATAAGGATAAAATCTAAAACCCGAGGATCCCAAAATGTAAGTCGCCCAGAACAAGAAAAGAAGACCTTGGAAGATAGATTTGGATGCTCAAATGATAGTCATTTTTCAGTGAATATAAGAGGAAAGGACGATATGAAACTTAAAACTTTTATTTTAACCGGAATTTTAGGTTTTGTGGGGCTGCAAATTCCATCTTCCATTCAGGCAGGAGAAGCGGCCTCAGAGATAACCTTAATCTCTGTTTATGACAATTACCGAATCAATCCAAACCTAAAGACCGCCTGGGGATTTGCCACTGTTGTTAAGACTCCTAAAGAGATAATCCTTTTTGATACAGGAGGAAGCTCAGAAATTTTGCTTTTCAACATGGAAAAATTGGGCATCAAGCCTGCTTCAATCAACAAAGTGGTTCTTTCTCATATTCATGGGGATCATACGGGAGGATTAGAAGGCTTTTTAGAGAGGAATAACCATGTTACAATCTTTCTTCCAAAATCTTTCCCTCAATCCTTTAAAAATAGGATAACCAGAAAAGGGGCCAAGGTGATAGAAATTTCAAAACCAACTAAAATTTCTGACTTTGTTTATACAACCGGAGAACTTTATGGACCTCCAGAAGAGCAATCTTTAATTATCGACACAAAAAAGGGATTGGTAGTTATTACAGGTTGTGCTCATCCTGGAATTGTGAATATCGTTAAAAAAGCCAAAAAATTAATGAAAAAAGATATTTATTTGGTAGTAGGAGGTTTCCACCATCCTCCTCTATCTTGCGTCAAAGAGTTTAGAAAATTACAGGTCAAAAAGGTAGCCCCCTCTCATTGCGTAGGTGATCCAGTAAGAGAAGCCTTTAGAAAAGAATATAAGCAAGATTTTATTGAATATGGAGTAGGGAAAATAATTAAAATTCAATGAGGCTATAGAAAGAGGAAGCCCAAGCAGTCCTGATATAAGAAGTTATACGCAAACAATAAAAAGATCGCTCAGACCTTCACTCTCCAAAGGCCCCTCCCCAGAAAGGAAAGAAAAAAGTGAACTAATCCTCTAAAGCCCATTCGAAAAAATCGGCTAGGTAGTTTAAATAGAAGACTCCCTAGGAGAGAAAAATGCTGGATCAAGGGCATGAGCACAACGGGTTAGGGGGATCAAGGAAGGAATTTCAATGCGGCGGCTTGAGGATAAGCCGCCCTACCCCTGGATGTTCGAAAGGGAATTGCAAGGTAGGGCGCGCTGTCCCCAGCGCGCCGAGGAAAAGGGCAAAATAAAATTTACGGCGGCTTGAGGACAAACCGCTCTATCTTTCCAATGACGTACGGAAAGTCATAGGTGGTAGGGCGCGTTGTCCTCAACACGCCGGGGGGGCAAAAGGGATAGATTTCCTGCGGCGGCTTGAGGATAAGCCGCCCTACCAGCCCCCCCAGGCATTCGAAAAGGAATCAGAAGGTAGGGTGCGCTGTCCTCAATGCGCCAAGATAGAAAAATGGATTGATACCCTTTTTCGGATAAGCTCTGAGGTCTTAGGAGGATGTCCAAACACCTCCCAGAGCATAGAAAGAGAAACCGATAGGGTCAGAAAGAGAAATGACGAAGTCCAGAAAAAGCAGGATGAACCAGCGATCTCGCCACAAATCGGAAAGCAGGAAAGGAGGATTTTCCCCTCTTGAGAAGGAAGTTCGGAGGAATGCGAGTGGTATTCTCCAATTACGATGCTCCAGATAATCCGTACTATGCCGGCGGAGGTGCCCAAGCCATTCATGAAGTGGGTCAACGTCTGGCACAACGACATGAAGTGACTGTCGTTTGTGGGGCTTTCCCGGGAGCGAAAGACCGGAAGGTAGATCAGGTGCAGTATCTCTATGTCGGCACTCGACGACCCTGGCCGCGATTTGGACAGATCGTCTTTTGGGCCCATCTCCCTCGTTTGGTCCGGACGATGGCCTATGATGTCTGGGTTGAGAGTCTCACGCCTCCGTTTTCTTCCGCATGGCTCCCTTTGTTCACCCGGCGGCCTGTGGTCTTTCTCACCCAGGTTCTAGCTGGCGAAGGGATGTGGCGGAAGTATCGAATGCCAGTTCATCTCTTGGAACGTGTGGCACTCCGAACCTATCGCTACGGAATCGCCACATCGCGATACCTGGCAGAACGAATCCGGTGCTGGAATCCTCGATGTAAAATCGTTGTGATTCCGAATGGGATTTCTCCGCGTTGGCTGGAACGGGCTGAGAGACTGGAACAAATGGGACCTGGTCGGCCGGAAGCATTGATTTATGTAGGCCGGATTGATGTGGGGCAGAAAGGACTGGACATCCTTTTGGACGCCTTTGGGAAGCTGCGGGGACAGTTTGAAGTTCCGCTTTGGATTGCTGGTTCTGGGACAGCAAAAGAGGAGGCTTGGCTCCGTCGCCGTCTCGAAGAGCCGGATGTGCGGGGCCGAGTGCAATGGCTGGGACGGATCGATGAAGAGCAGCGAGCGGAACTGTTTCGCCGTGGCATCGCCCTCCTTTTGCCTTCGCGGTTTGAGGCCTCGCCGTTGATTATCCCGGAAGCCTTTGCCTTTGGTTTGCCGGTGGTGTTAAGTCGGATTCCGGAATTGATGGAGTATCCGGACGACGCCTGTCTGAAGGTGGAGCCGGAATCTGCTTCTGCCTTAGCCGAGGCAATGATTCGATTGATCCAGAACCCCGCCTATCGAGAACAGCTCGCCCGTCATGCCAAAGCCCATGCCCCCGTCTATTCATGGGATCGCCTTGCCCGACAATATGAGGAATTTTTAGGAAAAATCACTTCTCGATTTCAGGAGGAATAAATTTGCCTCTTTTAATCTCTAGAGCTTGTCGAAATTTAGAAAGGATATAGAAAGGATAAAAGAGGAATTTTTCCAATCTCCCACGCTCTGACAAGCGTAGCTACAAGAGCCTCTTCTAGTATTGGATAGAGCTTGTCCGAAAAAGGCATCTGTCCATTTTTTCTTATCTCGGCCCGTTAGGGACAACGCGCCCTACCACAACATGGCTTTCGGGTGTCAAGGAAAGGTAGGTAGGGCGGTTTGTCCTCAAACCGCCGTTATGAAATTTCATTTTTCCCTTTTCCCGGCGCGCTGGGGACAGCGCGCCCTACCTTGCAATTCCCTTTCGAACATCCAGGGGTAGGACGGCTTGTCCCCAAGCCGCCGCATTGAAATCCCTTCCTTGATCCCCTAACCCGTTGCCGCTCATGCCCTCAATCCGGCCTTTTTCTCTCCAAAGAACTCTTCCATTCAAACCGTCCAGCCGATTTTTTCGGATGAGCTCTAATAAAATCAATATAGCACTAGCGTAAATGATCGATCCTTTTCCCCGAGTTCGCTTCTTCTACCCACCCCCCATGATTGATCTCCTATGCGATAATTTGCGGGGCCTAATTCTTCTTGAACTTTTTATGATTCGGCGGGGGATTGTTTTTCGCATAAGGATTCAGGATTCAGTTTTTGGAGAGCTCGGGGAACAAACCGGCCGTCTTTTCGAATCAACTTCCCATCAAACCAAACCTCACCTCCACCCCATTCCGGACGCTGGATCAGCACCATGTCCCAGTGGATCGCCGAACGGTTCTTATTGTCACATTCCTCATAGGCTTGTCCCGGTGTCAGATGGATGGAACCGCAAATTTTTTCATCAAACAAAATATCACACATCGGCTCCAGAATGTAGGGATTCAAACCGAAGGCAAATTCGCCCACGTACCGAGCCCCCGGATCAGTGTCGAGGATTTCGTTCAGCCGCTTTGTATCACTTCCGGTCGCCTTAACAATCTTTCCATTCCGAAACTCCAACCGGATGTTTTCAAATCGTCTTCCGGCATAGATCGTCGGGGTGTTGAACTGAATCACACCGTTGATGGAATTTCTGCGGGGAGCCGTGAAGACTTCTCCGTCGGGGAGATTCCGCAACCCGGCACAGGGGATCGCCGGCATCCCTTTGATGCTGAACCGTAGATCCGTCCCAGGCCCAACAATCCGTACCTCATCGGTCTGCTGCATCAAGTCCACCAACGGTTTCATCGCCTTGGCCATCCGGGCATAGTCCATGCAGCAGACTCGGAAATAAAAGTCCTCAAACGCTTCGGTGCTCATGTTGGCACTTTGAGCCATACTCGGTGTCGGCCACCGAAGAACTACCCATCGCGTTCGCTTGACCCGATAGTTCAAAACCGGACGCATGGTCCGGTGGTAGAGACTCATTCGATCCGAAGGGACATCCGCCGTCTCGTTAGCATTTCGCCCGGCACGAATCGCCACGTAGGCCTGCATCTTCCGCATGCGATACATCTCCAGACTCTGCAGCAACCGGGCTTGTTCCTCGTCTAACTCCAAAAGGGTCTCTCGGAAAACCACCGACGACCGCGTCTCTACAATCGGAATGGCCCCTGCCTGCCGCACCGCCCGCATCAAGGCCACCACAAACCCTTCCGGCGCATCCATCATGTCCAACAACACCCGATCGCCTTTCTTCAAGGCGATGGAGTAGTTGACGATCTGTTTCGCCAATTTTTCATATCTTGGATCCGTAATCATGGATTTTACGTTAAAAAATTCACCTCTCCTTGACGAGCAAAAAAGCCCCTTCTCCCAGAGAGTCCAAACAGAGAAATCCTTCCCTATCAGGGCAAACCGACGAGGGTCTTCGCCTGGCTTGGCTTCCCACGAACCGAACAGGCAAAGTACCTGGCACGATGCGGACGGGAAAGCCATGGTGCGAGGCACCGGGAATGCAGCAGAAAGGCGATGCCGTTCATGTTCAAGTTCCGCTGCGAAAAGCCGATCGACAAGGCCGTTCTCATTTTCCCAACGGATACGGGTTTCACCGGCACTGCCGGTGGATGACCGCGCCGGCGCAATTCAAACAGAAGCGGAACCACGTATCCGTCGAGGCGGTGCTTCCACCCGGAACCACCGCGTGGTTCGTCAACCTCCACTGCGGCGATCTGATCGCCAGCTCGGATTTCTTTGAAACCAGGAAGTCGTAACCGGCAACCATGTCCACTTGCACGATTGTGCCTGAGGAGAGTAGAGGGAAAGTAGAGAGCATTCGGATAATGACCACTCTTGCCACGAGAGTGCTCCAAGAGGTCTTGCGTCGGCCGAGAGACCGAAGCCGCCGAAGCGTCGGAATTCATCGCGTCGAGTCGCCTGAGAGGCGTCGACCAACGGCAGCGATGTCTTGTGAACTGCGCCGGGGCACGATTTGCGGTCTTTTCCATCAATGAATGCAGTTGATGCCGGCGATCGAGTTTGCTATTACGTCCTCCTCCAGCTATAGAACAGCCATGAAGACGTTTGTTCAAACTCGAACCCAGATGGTAGTCGGTGTAGCCGCTTTGTCGTTTCTGCTTGTGACCGGTGCTTCTGCTGCGCCGACCCACCTTGTCAAGCAGCCGCCGGTGACGATCCGCAACGTCGCTCCGGACGTAGTCCTTGTGGACTTTGGTCGGGTGGCGTTCGGGAATCTCGAGCTTCGACCACCCCAGAACGCACGAGGCCGGATCACGGTTCACTTCGGCGAGGCGCTCAAGAACGGGCGTGTTGACC
>CAZBKV010000007.1:0-18429 GCA_964492575.1 uncultured Verrucomicrobiota bacterium
TCTCACCTCCTTTCCCTGCTTTTTATTTTACTATAGTGGAGCACTTTAAGCAATCGCCATCTTTTCCTCTATCCTTCCATCTGCTGCGATCCTGCCTTTGATCCAGTGTTTTCTCTCCTTCAGAAGTCTTTCCTTCAGACGACCCAGCCGATTTTTCGGATGAGCTCTAGGTCACCTTTCTTTTCTACGGGGGCCGAGGGCCATGGTGCGGTCGGACGTGCTGTCCTCAACGCGCCGGGAATAAAAGTGAGATGAAAACTTCCTTTGAAGGGAATGGGGCGAGGTTTTACTTTCTGATTGCTTCTTGGGGCGGATCTTCCGTTTGATAGAGGCTGATGCGGGTGGTGGTTCAACGAGTCTCTCGGGCAAAGATCCGGGTCAACGGCCGGTTCAAGGGACAGATCGGTCAAGGTCTGGTGGTCTTGGTCGGGATTGAGGATGCGGATGGGGAAGAAGATGTCCGATGGTTGAGTGGAAAGCTGGTTCGGCTGCGGATCTTCAATGACGAGCAGGGATTGATGAATCGATCTGTGCAAGACATCGGGGGTGACATCCTGGTGGTGAGCCAATTTACGCTTTTTGCCTCGACGAAGAAAGGGAATCGGCCTTCTTTCATCCGGGCGGCTAAGCCGGAGAAGGCTATTCCTGTGTATGAGGCATTTGTGCGGCAGTTGGAGCAAGAGTTGGGTCGGCCGGTTTTGACCGGAGAATTTGGAGCGCATATGGAGATCGAGTTGGTGAATGATGGACCGGTGACGATTCTGATCGATACGAAACAAAAGGAGTAGAGGCGATGCCTTTTGGGTTTAGGCGAAACGACCCAGCGGGTGAGACTCAACCTGGCTTGTCTCCTTCCTCGGAGGAGAAAGCCAAGGCCTGGCGCACCCTGATTATCCTTTATGTGGTGATGTTTGGAGTGATGGTGTTGAATGGTTATTTGCTTTGGAAATACGGACAACGCCGTGAACCAGAGAAACCCTTGCCCGTCCAGACCAATTCCCTTCATACCCTAACGACCACTAACCGCTCCTCTACCAATCACCTGCGGGCTGTCTCTTCAGCCCCAATCCCTACAACGCAGGCTTCCGCCTTCAAAGGAACAAAGGTAAAGCGGCCTGTCCCAAAGCCTTCGCAATAAAAATTCTTCTGGCATCCGTCAATCTTCTGCCCCCAAAGGGACAAAAAGGTAGGACGGCCTGTCCCCAGGCCACCGCAAATCCTTTGTTTTCCTCTTCCGGCGCGCTGAGGACAGCGCGCCCTACCTTCCAATTCCCTTTCGAATGCCCAGAGACAGGTAGAGCGGCTTGTCCCCAAGCCGCCACCATGAAATTTCATTTCCCCTTTCCCCGGCGCGTTGGGGACAACGCGTCCTACTTTTCCGAAATTTCTACTTTCTGAAATTTTTTCATTCGAGGGCAGTTATTTAACCGATGCTACCGAAAATTTCTCTTGCATGGGGGGTTGTTTGATGGATGCCAAGAAAAAATCGCTTCTCCGTTTCTGGAGGCCTCCCGTCTGTTCTTCGCTTTTCCACTCAGCTCACACGGAATTTCTTTCGTTTTTCCCGGAGCGCCTTCTGGAGTTTGGAGAAGGGCAGGGTGTTGACGACGTCCTGAGCAGTCAGCCAACCTTTTCGAGCAATAAAAGCGCCGATACGAAGAAATCCGACTTCCGCGTTGCGATGGGTATCCGGGTTAATGGCGCATTTGACTCCCTTTTCTTTTGCATAAGGCCACCAGCGCCAGTCTAGGTCGAGTCGATACGGATTTGCGTTCAGTTCCATCCACGTGCCGGTCTCCGCACAAGCGTCGATCACGGCTTTGATGTCCACCTTGTACGGTTCACGGGTTAAAAGCAGTCGACCGGTCGGATGGGCGATCATGTGGACAAAGGGGTTTTCGGCAGCCATGATCAGGCGTCGGGTGTTTTCGGCCTCATTCGAACCGGCGACGTGGAGACTGGCCACGACCACGTCCAGTTCCGCCAGGACCTCGTCCGGGAAATCCAATCGATCTTTCAAGATATCCACTTCGATCCCGGTCAGAAGCCGGAGGCGAAACCCTTCCTCCTCCAGGCGTTTGTTCAGTTTTCGAACGGCCTTGATTTGCTTCCGCAGCTTGGCCACGTCCATCCCGTTAGCTTGGAAGGAAGAACGGGAGTGGTCGGTAATGGCCCAGTACTCCAGGCCTTGTTCTTCCACGTAACGGGCAATCTCTTCCAGCGAATGCCGACCGTCGCTCCAGTCGGAATGGTTATGGAGAGAACCTCGGAGTTGGGTCCACTCCAACAGCTTGGGAATCTGATGTTTTTCTGCCGCTTCGAATTCCCCCATGTCTTCCCGCAGTTCCGGTGGGATGTACTGGAGGCCGAGTTTTTCGTAAATCTCTTCCTCGGTTTGGCAGGGGACCCGAAGCTTCGGATCGCGGGTCTCTTCCTTCGATCGAAACAGTCCGTACTCATTCAAGCGGTAGCCGCGTTGGATCGCCCGCTGTCGCATAACGATGTTGTGTTCCTTGCTCCCGGTGAAGTAACACAGAGCAAAGGGATATTCCTCTTCCGAAACCACGCGGAGGTCGGCCTGGATCCCGTTGGTCAGGCGCACACTGCTTTTCGTTTCTCCATGGGCCAGAACACTCTGGACGCCTGACATTTGCACAAAGGCATCCATCACGTTCTTCGGTTTCCGGGAGGAGACGAGGAAGTCGATGTCTCCGATGGTCTCCTTCCACCGACGCAAACTCCCGGCAATGCTGCATCGGATGACGTCCGGATGGTTCCGTAGCATTTCCAGGATCGGCTCGGCGACGGCCAACGCGTCGGTCAGAAGGAAACGGCCCTGGTGTTGCCGGAGGAACTGGATTCCCTCGAGGATCTTCTCGGCGCTTTTTGCGCCGAAACCGGGCAGTTGAGCGACTTTCCCCTCCTTGCAGGCCTGTTCCAGCTGTTCGATGGACTCGATCCCGAGTTTCTCGTAAAGGACCTTGACCTTCCGAGGGCCTAGACCGGGGATCTCCAGCAACTCCAGCAGTCCGGCGGGAAACTCCGCCCGCAGTTCTTCATAGGCCTGAAGCCGTCCGGTCGTGACCAGTTCCTCGATCTTTTGCCGAATGCTCTCCCCGATCCCTTTCAGCCCTTTGAGCCGGCCTTCGGCCACAAGTTGCCCAATCGGCTCGGTCAACGCCTCCACGGTTCGTGCCGCATTCTGGTAGGCCCGAACTTTAAAGGGGTTTTCGCCTTTGAGCTCCAGTAAGACCGCAATCTCGTTCAAGACGGCTGCTACCTGCTCGTTGTCCATAACGCCAATATCGCCACACCAGCCGAAAGTGCAAGCGGGAAGCGAGCCAAGGCTTTGTCTGCGCCTCCCATTGTCCCCACCGCGTTTGTGGGGTATGTTTTGGAAAGATGAGTGGCCGGTGTCGGCATAGGTCGTTTAAGTTCAAGACCGAAAAAGGTCGCGCCCGAAAGCGAAGACTGGAATCCAGAGCGTTTACCCTCATTGAGCTGTTGGTGGTCATCGCCATCATTGCGATCTTAGCGGCCCTCCTCTTGCCGGCCCTCAGCCGGGCCAAGGAACAAGCCCGGCAGACGGTCTGCCTGAGCAACCTCCGTCAACTGACCACCACGATGGCGCTCTATGCTTCTGATAACCAGGACCGATTACCCAACAACGGATACGGCTGTGCCGCAACGTTGCAGGGTCATCGGCTCTGGGTGGTAGGGGACGAGCATATCAATCCTCCTTCCTTTACCAACCTGGCTTATCTGATCGATCCGAAGTTCGCTCTCTTTGCCCCTTATCTTCAGGATCCTAAGATTTACAAATGCCCGTCCGACCACGGGAAAGCCCCGATTCACGGCCGCTGGTATCCTCACACCCGAAGTTATGCGCTGAACAGCTACATTGCCTGGGTCTGGCCTCCGGCTACCTGGAACAGCTCCAGGTACGTTTGGTTTCGAAAGACAAGTGATTTCGCCCGCGCTTCTCCTTCCCAAATCTTCACCTTCATTGACACTTCCCCCGGAAACATCTGCCATTCTGCCTTTGTGGTCTATCTGGGCAGGACCCTTAAAGGGCTCTTTTATCATCTTCCTTCCTGTCAGCATTCCGGGGCAGGAACCGTGGCCTTTGCGGATGGGCATGGGGTGGTTCACCGCTGGCGGGATCCCTGGACACAACAGATGTCTCGCACCAACTGGCTGCCGAATCATTTGACCTTGTATTCCCGAGGCAATCCGGATCTTCAATGGCTTCGAGAACACGCCTCTGTCCCTCGTGCCGGGATTTCCAATCCGTAAGATTGGAAGCCCGCCCTTCCTTGGCATCCGAAAGTCACGTTGGGGTAGGGCGCATGTCCCAGCACGCCGAAGGATGAAATAAATTTACGACGGCTTGGGGATAGACCTCTTCCCTTCTCTTATCCCTTTTGAGGGCTGAAAATTGATGGTCGTGCTTTTTATGTCGAGGGAGGGATGGGTGGTAGAGCCAGGGTAGGGATTAATCTGGGGTATTCCCTGGGTCGCCGGCCCACCGCCATTCCCAGTGAGGTTGATGGTCGTTGTTCCAGCGACGCCGCCAGCGTTCATCGTTAGGATCCACCACCTTTTGACGTTTGGCCGATTCGGCATGGCCGTCGCAGAACATGATATTGCAATTTCCTAGATGGCGTTTTGCGGGCCATTGATCGGATTGTTTCGGATCGATGTTTCCGTCCCAAGAGCCATCGGTGCGGCTGTCGGCCAGCATAATCATGTCGGAAGGAACTTTGATTCGGCTAGCCGGCATTTCCGGTTGGTAAGGAGGATTGATATCTCCACCTAGCCCAAGTTGTTCTTCGATGCGGGGGGTGACAGGGCCCACGCCCCAGTCGTTATAGCCATAACTGAACTTGGTCCCCCGTGGGGAGGCCTTGATGAAGTTGATGGAAGGGAGGGTTTTGTTCACATTGGTGTCCCATTGGGAATCGGGTTTATTTTGGGGACACCAGAAGACGGAGCGATTGGTCCCCATTTCGGTAAAGAGGCGCAGAGGCCAGACGTAGTAAAACTCCGGCACTTTAATGCAGCCGGGATATTTGCGGTAGTCGTCGGTGTACATAATGGTGGCAATGCCAATCTGACGTAGGTTGTTGAGGCAGGCGATCTGTTTGGCCTTCGCTTTGGCTTTGGAGAGGGCCGGAAGCAGAAGCCCGGCTAAAATCGCAATAATGGCAATCACAACCAAAAGCTCAATCAGGGTAAAGCCAAGGAAGCGTTCTCTTTTTGTTGAAAGATAGTCAGACCGCACTCGCATTGTTTCCCTCTTTTGCATTTTTAGGAACATAATAAGGAATTTGGGAGGTTTTGGAAGGGGTGGTCCAAAGCTTTTTCGTTGCAGCTTGGACCACCCCTTTTTCATCTCAGCATTTCCCTTCTACTTCTTGAGGCGGAAGAACTGCGCTGCCTCGGTAGGTCGAATCGTGACCTGGAAGTTTTCTCCTACCTGGGAAGGTTGAACTTGAACTGGAGTCCATTGGGCATTCGGCCCAAGGACGGGGGTCGACTCCAGGGTCCAACCGGTTGCGCTCTTCGGCCAGCTAAGTACTACTCCGTCTTGGGTTAACTGCACCGAAAGCTTTGGCGCTGGGCCTTCACCAGGAAGTGCATCGGGCCCCGCCGCATCAGAAGCCGCAATAAGGTCGTCTGTCATTACTCCGTTCCAGATCCGGAATTCATAGTATTCTCCATTGAAGTATGGATCGAAGAATTGAGAACGGCCGAGCCAATTATTTACATCGTCTAGCTGAGTTAAGGAGATTGTTACAGGACCTTCTGCAACCCGTTCTCCATTTAAGTACAGACGTGCCACACCATTGAGTGAATCGTAAACCAATACAACGTGCACTAATTCATCGAGAGGCAAAGCAGAGGGGGCGTCAGAATATTGTTCTGGAGCCCCCGGGCCTTCAACTGAGATGCTGAAACGCATTTTTCCACTCGAAGCATGAGGAGTGAGGAACAGGTAGGTTGTTCCTGTGCCTTGTTGATCTTCCCCAGCGTCAGAGTTCCCAAAATCGAAGATTCGAGACCAATTTTGTCCACTGGGACCATGCCAAATCACCCATGCTTCAAATGTCGCATTGGTTAATGCGGAAATGATTCCGTTGGGCAAATCTACATAATCATCTTGGCCATCGAGGACTAATTTCCCGTCCCCGTTAAGCTGGGCGCCATTCATCGCCGTCCCATCTGCTCCTCCGACGACATCCGTAACGGTAGTGCCAGTTCCATCAAAGGTATAACGATGGACAAGAACAGGTGGATAGGGGACTCCAGATGCAGGCTGGACAGTCACAGGAATTTCAGCGGTAACCCCTTTGAAGTTGGCGGTAATGGTAGCCGTGCCAACCCCCACACCTTGAATTTTCCCTCCTGGCAAAGCAAGTACAATCGAAGGATCGGAGCTTGTTAAAGTTAAGGTAGGCAATACACTTACATCCACTCCTTGGAGGTTGGGATAATCGGCCAATACTTTGAGTTGGACTTCTTGGCCCTGGGTGATGGTTCCTGGGGGTTGGATGGTCAGTGAAGTCGGTTCTCCGATTTCGGTTGGAACAAGATCAGGGCCAGCGGCAGCATGAATCGCAATGTCGGTATCACTCAAAGCCCCTTCCCAAATGCGAAGTTCATTATAGGAGCCTTTATAATAGGCATCCGCTGCGAACTGGGAAGCCCCAAGCCAGTTGTTGATATCATTTATTTCCGAAAGCGGGATATTGGCCTCTGCTTTCGCGATCAGTTTTCCATTAAGGTATAGTTTGGCTTCTCGAGCTGTGTAATTATACACAATGGCCACATAAAATTCTTCATCAGATGGGGGTTCCCCAAACGGGGAGTCGAGGATACATTCCCCAAATGAAGGGCTGAGGACTGAAAATCGTAGCTCACCCGGCCATCCACCCCGTGTGGTAAGGAACAACCAGCTGACTCCATTCCCTTGGATTCCTTCCCCAGCGTCCGAGCTTCCAAAATCGATGATTCGTTGCCACCATAACCCGGTGTCATTCCATGTGGTCCAGATTTCAATCGTAATGTTTGTCATCGTAGAGATAAGTCCATTGGGGAGATCCACATAACCCATAAGCCCATCGAGATAGAGTTTGCCATCCCCACCAAAGTAAGCGTCGTTCCACAGCTGTCCATCCGCTCCACCAATCGAATCATGAGCCGTGGTTTCTCCTGGGGTTTCGTTGAAACTCCATCGATGTCGCAGCTCTGGAGTCACGGAGATCACCTCCACTATCTGAGAGGCTTCCATTCCTTGATAGCGGACTGTAATAGTGGCGATCCCTGGGGCTACCGCTCGTAGGGTTCCATCTTCCATGGCCACCACATTTGTATCGCTTGATTCAAGCTCCACTTCGTCATTCGGAATCGGAACTCCTTGGACTTGACTATAGTCCCCAGTCACCTCGTAATCCAAAATGCTTCCAACCAGGGCCGTAGAAGGGGTGACTTTGAGGTTGATCGACTGCAGGGTTCCCGGTTCTGTGTTGGGATTATCCATGCCGGAGGCATAGCTTACGGCAATTTGGAAGGGCGTTAGAGCTTCGTCATAGATTCGAAGTTCGTAAATAGTGCCATTTAACCATGCATCCGCAGAGTAAAGGGAACGCCCCAACCAACTATGAACATTTTGAATCTGCTCTAATGAAGCGGGGACATCTGTTCGTTCATTCACAAGGCGCCCATTGACAAATAACCCCATGTATTGCCGAGAAGGATCATACACACAGGCTACATGAACGAGGCCTTTGTTATCCAGCACTCCCGGGCCGGTCACTACATATTCTTCAGTATACCCTGGGTCACCAACCGCGATTGACATCCGATAGTCCCCTGCACCACTGTGGGGACTAAAGAAAACGTAATAACGTCCTAATTCATCCTCCCTCTGATCACCAAAATCAAAAACCCGGGACCAGTTTCCGTTGTCTCCAAATTCAGCCCAAAACTCAATTGTAAGGGCGTTGTAGCCTGTGATTAGATCCGGTGGCAGTTCTACATAGTCCCCTTCGTACCCTAGCATGACCACCCCTCCGTTCTCGATGAAAGTCATTCCCATTAGGGTACCATCGGCACCTCCTATGACGTCACGGGCATCGACATCGAAAGGATATCGATGACGGAGGGCTGCCTGTGGACCAAAAGACCCAATTCCTAATGCTGCGGTCAATCCTACCAGCACCCACCATTTTTTCGTTTGTTTAAGGTTTCTCATAACATATTCCTCCTCTAATAGATTGGATTGGATAGCACAGCAAACTTAGGAATCTTAATAAATAAATGCAAGCCTTTTTTGCCTTTTTCTCTCTTTTTCTTGCCTGGTCGTTAAAACTTTCTCTCCAAACTTCTCCCCCCTCTTACCACCAAAAGGCAGGATTCCCCACCGTTCGGACAACCATCTTGTCAAAATTCTTCCATGCCACATGCCCATCAAGATAAAGCAAGTTCCCCCCTTCCGGCATGTTGCCATTTAGATGAGAGGTTCGATGTTTGCCTCCACGCCATCCACCTTGAATATCCCGATACTGATTCTTGGTTCGATCCACCATGTTGGCTCCAATGGATAAGGTGGCATCTGCCACGATGACTCGTTCCGTTGAGGGAGGATTGATGGTAACCCCTGGTCGAATATGCCAGGGGCGAGGATTTATTGATTCGGTAATATTCGTAGCAAGGACTCGAGCCGCTCCTTTAAAGGCAACAGCATAGCCGATGACTCGATAGCCAGAGGTATTTGGCGGGGCGACCTCGTTAGTAACCCCTGTGGTAAAGGCCCAGAGCTCAGGGTTATCTTGAAATTGGGAGGCAGGGCAGTAAAGGATGTGACGTTTTCCTCCATAATTGACAATGGCATTGGCTGCAGAGGCGGGGATATCCCAAGGCCAATAGCCTCCTGTGCAATCCGGGAACATCCCCCGATTATCGTCAGCATACATAAATAAGGCAATCCCTAATTGGTGGAGATTGCTGCAGCATTTGATTCGCAAGGCTTTGGCTTTTGCTCGAGAGAGGGCAGGCAGAAGCATGCTGGCCAAAATCGCGATAATGGCGATTACCACGAGCAATTCAATGAGGGTAAAACCGGATCTTTGCTCTTTGGGCTGGGTCCGTAAGCACTTCTTCATAGTCAAGGTCTCCTTTCTTTAATTAGCTTAATTAAACCAAAAAGGCTGTCAACCCTTCTTTTCCCCTCGTTATCCGTATTTTCTGCTTCTTCCGCATTGACAGAATCGTCGTTTTTGCCAGCAATGGATTCCATGAGATCCTTTCCAACATCTTGGTCTCTTTTGGTGGTCTTTAGCTTGCTTAGTTCCAATCAGACGACAGCCCAGCAGCCGGCTGAGAGGGCCTCCCACCCGAATGTGTTGATGATTATTGTCGATGATCTGAATGATTATCTTTTTACTCGGGAGTTGCCCGTGAAGACTCCAAATCTGGATCGATTCTTCCAATCTGCCATCGTCTTTGAACATGCCTATTGCGCCGCTCCGGTCTGTATTCCATCAAGGGCAGCAGTATTCAGTGGGATGGCTCCTTACCGGACCGGTTGTTATCTAAACGGGGCTCGCCCCTGGATAAAATCTCCATTTACCCACATCGAAAGCCTTCCGGAGTGCTTCAAACGCAACGGCTATCTCACATTCGGTCGGGGAAAGATCTTCCATTCTCATCCGGTAATGAGCCGTTGGAAGGCGATGTGGGATAATGAATATTGGGGAGGGGGTTTTGGTCCCTTCCCTCCGAAGAAGGACCAACTTTTAGGAAAGTTTTGGGGCTGTACTGCTTGGACAGGTCCGGATACAGATTTTCCAGACGTCGTAAATGCCAATGCAGTGATTAAATTTCTAAATCAAAAGCATTCCAAGCCCTTCTTTGCTGTATACGGCCTTTGGCGTCCTCATACTCCATTTACCTCCCCGAAACGGTTTTATGACCTATACGAGCCTCAAAAGATCCCCATTCCGGTTCCAGGGTGGGCTCCCGGAGACCTTGCTGATATCCCTCAATTAGGCATCAAGTTAACAAAAGTATGGGGACGACGATGGGAATTGTGTGGGATACGGAATCCGGAACGGTGGCGGAAATTTGTGCATGGATATTTAGCGGGAAGCAGTTTTGCCGATTGGAATATTGGACGGGTCCTGAATGCATTAGAAAAAAGTCGCTATGCTACTAATACCATTGTAGTGCTTTGGTCGGATAATGGGTATCATTGCGGAGAGAAGAATCATTGGGAGAAGAACACCTTATGGGAAAAGGGGGCGAGAACCCCCATGGCGATTCGGATCCCTTGGCTTTGTTCTGAAGGGGTACGATGCCAGCAACCGGTAAGTAGTTTAGATCTTTATCCGACTCTCATCGACCTTTGTCATCTATCCCCTCCACGACATACACTTGATGGAAGGAGTCTTGTTCCGTTGTTGAGGAATCCGGAGACGAAATGGCCCTATCCGGCGATTACTACTTATGGGGAGGGATATTTTTCCGCTCGAGATGGTAGGTATCGTTATATCCGCTACCCAGACGGCTCAGAAGAGCTCTACGATCATAAAACCGATCCAAAAGAATTCCATAATCTAGCCAACGATCCTAATAAGAGAGACCTCCTCCGATGGTTCCGAAAATGGATCCCTTCCAAATTCCAGAAGTCGATGGGTGGACGGCTGGGTTAAAAGACTAAAGGGCAAAGTTTTTAAAGAGTCCAGGCTAGGTCATGATTATTCCCCACAACTTGGCCTTACTGACTGAAGAAAAAGAGAAAGAATGAAAGGGGTTATGAACGAGGGGAAAAGGCATAGGGGAAGGGGATGAGGCAACTTTGCAGAGCGCTCTGTGGAATTTTCGGAGGCTAAGGAGATCGGACGCGTAGATGAAGGGTTGGGAAAAATAGACTTTTCTAAGTTAAGCTTCTTAAGTTAAGTTTCCTTCTTGACGGATTACTTACTGCAAAAGATGCTAGCGGAAGAATGACCAGGACAAAAGACGTGGGCAAGGAGATGAATATGTGCAGATTTTGCCAAACCCAGAGGACGAAAGGTTATATCGTTCGATTAATCTCCCTATGGCTCAGTTGTGTGGGTTTATTTTGGGCCTCGGCCGACAGGGTAGAACATTCGACTCAGCCGGTCCGGGTCAAGCCCTCAGCTAAGCTTGCCGCAAAGCCGTTTCCATTGAACCGCGTTCAACTTTTGCCTGGGCCATTCCTCGATAGTCAGAAAGTAGCCGAAGAATATTTGCTGAGCCTTGATGTCGATCGATTGCTTGCTGGGTTTCGAAAAGAGGCCGGGTTGCCAGTCAAGGTGAAGCCGTACGGAGGCTGGGAGCGTACCCAAGTGGCTGGGCATTCGCTCGGCCATTACCTTAGCGCGATTTCGATTGCCTATGCGGTGACCGGAAAAGAGGAATTCCTGGAGCGTGCCCGCTATATCGTTCAGCAACTTGCCATCTGCCAGAAGGCTCACGGTGATGGCTACGTTGGGGCGTCGCCAGGATGTAAACAAAGACTCAGTCAAATTGCTATGGGGCAGATCGAGTCCGCTCCATTCCGCCTAAACGGGATTTGGTCCCCTTTCTATACCATCCACAAGATCATGGCTGGCTTACGTGACGCCTATCGACTTTGCGGAATCAAGGAAGCACTGGAGGTTGAGAAGGGCCTGGCGGACTGGATTTGGCGCATTTTACAACCCATCACCGAAGAACAGATGCAGAAAGTCCTGGTCTGCGAATACGGCGGGATGAACGAAGTTTTAGCCGATTTGTATGCTGATACAGGCAACCCCAGATATCTTTATCTCGCCAGGCGATTTTATGATCGAGCCGTGCTCGATCCCATGGTCGATGGAATCGACGTCTTACCAGGGCGGCATGTAAACACCCAGGTTCCGAAACTCATCGGGCTGGCTACAATTTTTGAACTCACCGGGAACGATCGGTTCCGTCGAGCGGCAGAGTTTTTCTGGGATCGGGTTGTCCATCATCATTGTTACGTCACTGGCGGGGTAGGGGATCGGGAGTACTTCGGACCTCCCGATCATTTAAGCAATCGCTTAAGTCGGGATACCACTGAAACATGCCCCGTTTATAATATGCTGAAGCTGACGTTCCATCTCTTTGGATGGCGCCCTACCGCTGAAGTAGCCGATTATTACGAACGTGCCCTGCTGAATCATATCCTTGCCACTCATCATCCTGACGGCCGTGTCATATATAACCTGACACTTCAACCGGGCGGATTTAAGGTTTATCAAACAAAATACAACTCTTTTACCTGCTGCGTAGGTACCGGGATGGAAAATCACGTCCGCTACGGTGAAGCCATCTATTTCCACGACGACAACGGGCTTTGGGTGAATCTATACATTGCTTCCCGCTTATCCTGGCCGGAGAAAGGACTGGAGCTGGTTCAGGAAACAGGGTTTCCGTTTGAGCAACAAAGCCGCCTGACCCTACGGCTTCGCCGGCCCGTGTCGTTGGAGTTCCGGTTTCGAATCCCCCACTGGGTGCGAGAGGGCTTTACGGTGGAACTCAACGGCTCGCCGGTCAATGGTGAACGGTCCCGTACTGGTTATTACCTTGTACGCAGGGTGTGGAAGGATGGAGATCGGCTGACCATCCGGTTCCCCATGAGCCTTCGCCTGGAGCGGATGCCCGATGACCCGCGAATGATTGCCATATTCTATGGGCCGACGTTGCTGGCGGCCGATCTTGGGCCTGTGGATGATCCAAAGGCTTCGGATCCATTGTACGTGCCCGACTTGGTAACCCATGGAAAGAAGGTTTCCGAATGGGTTCAAACGGTGGATAAACAAAAACTGATTTTCCGCACCGAAGGCGTAGGACGTCCGCGGGATGTGACATTAGTGCCGTTCTGGAAACTCCACGATCGACGCTACACCGTCTTTTTCAAACTTCTAAGCGAGCAGCAGTGGGCTGAGAAATACAGGGAAATCCAAGCAATTAGAGAAGCTCAACGTCGGCTGGATGCGCGAACCGTGGATAGGGTCAAGATCGGCGATCCTGCATCGGAAAAGGCCCATGCACTGCGCGGCGAACGAACCGACTCTGGGGAGGCGCACGGACGTCGATGGCGTCATGCAACCGGTGGCGGCTGGTTTGAGTACGAATTAAAGGTTCGGCCTGAGAAGCCGATGGAACTTATGTGTACGTACTGGGGCAGTGACTCTGGAAATCGGGTTTTCGACATCCTGGTCGACGGTCGACGAATCGCAACCCAACGGCTTCAAAATGAGCGTCCCGGTCGGTTCTTCGACCGTGTCTATCCTATCCCAGAAGAAATAACACAAGGGAAAGAAAAAGTTGTAGTCCGGTTCCAGGCCCATAAAAACGCTTGGGCAGGTGGGGTGTTCGGCCTTCGGATGCTTATAAGAGAGGAGGCCGAAGCCAAGGCGACAACCTCCCAGCGTAGTGAAGGCGATGTGCCTGCCGATTTGAAGGCTGTCTCTGACTATCTTCTCCAGCCTGTCCCATTCTGGCAGGTGAAATTAACGGAGGGCTTTTGGAAGAAGCGGTGTGACACTAATCGAGTGGCAACTATCTGGCACTGTCTCGAAGAATGTGAGAAGACAGGACGTATTGATAATTTCCGCATTGCCGCAGGGCTGAAAGAAGGGGCGTTCCGAGGGCTCTATTTCAATGATTCGGATGTATACAAAGTCATGGAGGCGATGGCTTATGTGCTAAAAACCCACCCCGATCCAAAACTAGAGTCCAAGCTTGAGGAGCTGGTGAAACTCGTTGCTGCGGCTCAGCAACCGGACGGCTACATCTACACGCCGCGGATTATCAAGAAGGGTCCTCGTCCGCCAGGTGGCTGGGAGCGCTGGTCGAGCATTGTGGCTGCCCATGAGTTGTATTGTATGGGCCACATGATTGAAGCGGCCGTAGCTCATTATCAGGCTACCGGCAGAGATACATTTCTAAACGTTGCGAGAAAAGCGGCAGATTTAATCTGTAAGGAGTTTAATGAAAAAGGCCGTCGAGAACCCCCAGGCCATCAGGAGATAGAGATTGCTTTAGTCAAACTGTATCGTGTGACAGGTGATCCTAAGTATCTGCGTCAGGCATATTTCTTCCTTGAACAACGCGGTCGTCCTGAAACCCATAGACTGTACGGAGGATACAGTCAGGATCATCTGCCTGTACGGGAGCAGACCACATCGGTCGGTCACGCCGTCCGAGCCGCTTATATGTACTCTGCAATGGCTGACATCGCTGCTCTTTTGAACGAGAGAGGGTACTTCCGTGCGCTGGAAAAGATTTGGCAAGATGTGGTAGGTACCAAGTTATACATCACCGGTGGAATCGGCGCTGCAGGAGGACATGAAGGCTTTGCTGGTCCGTATGAATTGCCCAACCTTGTTGCGTACTGTGAAACATGTGCAGGGGTAGCGAATGTGTTGTGGAATTATAGAATGTATTTGTTGACCGGTGATGCGAAGTATATCGATGTGTTAGAGCGTACTTTATATAACAATGTGCTTGATGGTGTGTCGCTCGATGGAACCAAGTTCTTCTATCCAAACCCGCTTGAATCGGATGGCCGACATGCGCGTTCACCTTGGTTTGGTTGCGCCTGCTGTCCGCCTAACGTAGCTCGATTACTACCGCAAGTTCCCGGCTTTGTTTATGCCACACGTCCGGGACGATTGTATGTTGCGCTCTACATGGCTTCTAAGGCAACAGTCAAGGTAGATGGTCAAGAGGTAAAAATCGAACAACAAACACAATACCCATGGGATGGGAAGGTTACTCTGGTACTCCATCCTGAAAAAGACGGTCAGCGTTTTGCGTTGCTTCTTCGAATCCCCGGTTGGGCACGAAACCAAGCCATTCCTTCAGATCTTTATTGGTTTGCGGATAACCCGAAAGGCAAGGTGACTATAAAGGTAAACGGACGCCCTGTTCCCTTGCGACTTCGCAAAGGATTCGCGGTGATTCGCCGGGTCTGGAAGAAGGAGGATAGGGTTGAGTTACGATTGCCCATGTCGGTCCGCAGGGTTTTGGCTCATCCGAATGTGCAAGCAGACCGCGGGAGGGTCGCTTTACAGCGTGGTCCAATCGTCTATTGTGTGGAATGGCCCGATGTTGAAGGTGGCTCAGTAGCAAGTTTAGTACTACCCGATGGTGTCCAAATAATTGATAAATACGAACCAGATTTACTTAATGGAGTGGTAACACTCCATATGCAAGCGGTACGATTGAGCCGAACGAGCTCTGGAAATGGTCTGGAAAGGACCTATCTTGATATTAAAGCCATTCCATACTACGCATGGGCCCATCGAGGGAAGGGGGAGATGGCAGTGTGGCTTGCCCGAGAAGAGTGGGCCGCTCGCCCTCTGCCTGCACCAACCATTGCCTCTAAAGCCACAGCCAAGGCCTCAGGTGGCAATGTGCGCGCATTGAACGACCAGCGGGAACCCCGAAGTTCAAACGATCATTCGAATCCCTATCTACACTGGTGGCCCAGGAAGGGGACGGTCGAGTGGGTCGAATATCACTTCGACCAACCTTACCGTGTCTACGGCGTGGAGGTTTACTGGTTTGATGACACGGGGCGGGGTGAATGCCGTGTCCCTGAGTCTTGGAGGCTCTTCTATAGACGTGACGGCAAATGGATCCCCGTCCCGAATCCAAGCGGTTTCGGGTGTGAAAAGGACCGTTACAACAAGACGACGTTCGATGCAGTGATTACCGATGCTTTACGGCTTGAGGTGAAGCTACAGCCTCGCTGGTCTGCCGGTATCCACGAATGGAAGGTCTTAGGAGAGCCCGTTAGAAAAGGTAATAGTCCAAGGCAGGGCATCCGAATTCAACCAGGGGTGAATTTGATTCAGAACGCATCCTTTGAGGCTACGCAAGGGAATCGCCCCGTAGGATGGCGTCCTACTCGTTGGAACGGCTCCGGTAAGTTCACCTACGCCAAGATAGGGAGAACAGGCACTCATAGTGTGGCAATCAGTTCGGACCAGGGCGGTGACTTAAGTTGGACCACTTTTGTGCCGATAGAACCGTTTGCTCGCTATCGGTTGGCGGGCTGGATCAAGACAGAGAATCTGGATCCGGGCACCGGTCGCGGTGCGCTGCTCAACATTCATAACTTGCAAGGTGTTGCTACCCCAGCCATTACAGGGACACACGACTGGACGCGTGTAGAGGTCGAATTTGAAGTAGCTGACATCGATCAGTTGCAAATCAACTGCCTGTTCGGTGGATGGGGTAGATCCACAGGCAAAGCCTGGTTTGATGACATTGAGTTAGTGCTCCTTGAGAAGAAGGACA
The DNA here is from genome assembly GCA_964492575.1 of uncultured Verrucomicrobiota bacterium. Taxonomy (GTDB): domain Bacteria; phylum Verrucomicrobiota; class Verrucomicrobiia; order Limisphaerales; family CAZBKV01; genus CAZBKV01. The sequence goes on from CAZBKV010000007.1 coordinate 16,345, forward strand.
TGCCGAAACCTTCTATCCGGATCAATGCCTCAGAGGAAGGATCGCCCATTTCACCGTTCATCTATGGTCAATTCATTGAGCATCTTGGACGCTGTATTTACGGAGGAATCTGGGCGGAGTTGGTCCAGGATCGGAAGTTCTTCTACCCAGTGGAAGAGAAAAAATCCCCTTGGCAGCCGATCGGTTCTCCCCCCGCAGTTCAGATGAGCGAGTTCCAACCGTTTGCTGGAAAACAAGATGTCTTACTCCAACCCCGAGGTAACTCTCTGGTGGGAATCCGCCAATCTCACCTTGGATTGAAAGCCGGAATGGATTACATCGGACGAATCTGGGTGAATGGTCTTCCTGGAATCGTCGTGTCGGTCACGCTGAAATGGGGTCCGCTCCCCGAGCAAAGTCAAACGAATCGGTTCGTCATTCAACAGGAGGGATATCACCTCTATCCACTCCATTTCATCGCAGGTCGAACCACAAAAGAGGGAGAACTCTTCATTACCGCCACAGGATATGGAGCGATCCGGATCGGTGCAGTCTCCCTGATGCCAGCTGATGCGCTCCCTGGCATGCGATGGGATACTTTGGAATTGCTCCGACAGCTTAATGCGCCCATCTACCGCTGGCCTGGAGGAAACTTTGTCAGCGGTTACGACTGGCGGGATGGGATCGGAGATCCCGATCGACGTCCTCCCAAGAAGAATCCTGCCTGGCAAGGGATTGAACCCAATGACTTTGGCATTGATGAGTTCATCCAATTCTGCCGTACGCTCGATGCCGAACCTTACATTGTGGTGAATTCGGGTCTTGGCAACGTCGAGATGGCAGTTCAGGAGGTCGAGTATGCCAACGGCGGACCGGACACCCCTATGGGCCGAAAACGCGCTGAAAATGGGCATCCTGAACCATATGGAGTGCGCTATTGGGGTATTGGCAATGAGATGTATGGCTCCTGGCAACTAGGGCACATGCCGGTTGAACAATACGCGAAGAAACACAATCAGTTCGCTGAGGCAATGCGGAGAAAGGATCCAAAGATCATTCTCATCGGGGTAGGAGCCGTCGGTCGATGGGACGAAGTTATGCTGCGCAATTGCGCGGATCACATGGATTTCATCAGCGAACACTTTTACCGCGGAGAACAGCCAGGGCTCTATTCCCACGTTCGTCAAATTCCAGATAGCATCCGCCGAATCGTAGAAGCCCATCGTCGTTACCGAAAAGGAATACCGCAACTGCACGGAAAAGAGATTCGAATCGCCATGGATGAATGGAATTACTGGTATGGACCCTACGTCTTCGGCGAACTAGGTACGCGCTACTTCCTGAAAGATGCCCTTGGAATTGCAGCCGGTTTGCATGAGTACGCCCGACAAAGTGACATGATCGCAATGGCCAATTACGCCCAAACGGTCAATGTCATCGGCTGTATTAAGACCTCTTCCCTCAATGCGGCATTTGAAACAACAGGCCTGGTCTTAAAGATGTATCGCCAGCATTTTGGATCCCTTCCCGTCCGAACAGAAACTCAGGGGTTCATCGATGCCCAGGCCGCATGGAGTGCGGACCGAAAATACCTTACGCTTGGAATTGTGAATCCTTCTCTACAAAAAGTTACGATTCCGATCGAGGTTCACGGAGCCCAACTTACCGGGGAAGGGATCCGTTGGGAGATCTCTGGTACCGATCCAAAGGCATACAATGACCCGGATCATGCTCCACAGGTCGTCATTCGACAAATCCCATTCGAAGGCCTTACAGACCATGTCTCCGTTCAGCCCTGCAGCGTGACCCTCCTTCGGCTGGAGGTAGAAAAATAATTTGAGAAACGAGATTTCTAGGGAGACGTCGTAAACATGTAACGCGTGACGACGAAAAGGTCACTTTTTAGACCCCTAGCAACAAAGAGATCAAGGTCTAAAGCCGGTTTTAAAAGCCTTAAAGCCTGTCCGAAAAAGAGGTAGCAGTTAATTTGTCTTTATTGGCGTGTTGTCCCCAACGCGCCAATAAAGATAAAGACAAAAATTTCTCCTTTTTGGACAAGCTCTAGCAGACAGGCGGGACCAAGCTCGTTATAAATAAACAACAATG
>CAZBKV010000008.1:0-460 GCA_964492575.1 uncultured Verrucomicrobiota bacterium
CGCCGCCCTTAGGCTCCCGGGGCCTGAGTCGTTGAGGTTTGTGACGAAGGTGATCCTGCCACCCCTTCCACCTAGCGTATATGCGCCAAACCCCTCGGCACCGGGGAAGGCGGGGATGTTTGAAGGGCCGGTCTGTGCGACCCCAAAGACCAATCCCAGCCCAGCTAACCCCAAAATCAGGGTGAACCTCATCGTCCTTTCCGTCCTCATCGGTCTCCTCCTCGTATCCATTCTTCTCCGAAATCTCCCAAATTTCCTTCTTATTTTTGACGGGAGGCCTAAACAAAGAGAGCCGGCTTATCTTACGACTCGGTACTCGGGGAGCCTCCTCTTGATCCCCTGAGTGAGTTAGTCGAGGAAGCTCTCGGAGACGAGGATCTTTTCCCGACCGCCTTTCCTTTCTTATTCCTTTTTAGCCTCTCACGCAGATCCTCTTGTGGAACGATCAGGCCAATGCATG
>CAZBKV010000008.1:470-1457 GCA_964492575.1 uncultured Verrucomicrobiota bacterium
GTCTTTCCTCGTCCAAGCCTCGATGAGCTCTAAAAATCTTTCTACTTTTTTTTAGTCTACTCAAGTCTGATTGATTTTGACAATTACTCAGGATGCTCCACTAAGGTAAATTGAAAGACGGGAAAGGGGGTGAAAACGCTGCGGTTGGCGATGCTTTCGAAGAAGGTGAGTGAGGAGGAGGAGGCAGAGAAGTTTTTGAGGAGAAGGGGATTTTGAAAGAGTTTCGGAGCCGTCCGTACTGTGGGAGTGAGCGGTTTAGACGGATGCAGAGGAATTTCTACAAGTGCTACCACTGCAAGCGGGAATGGAGCCTTCGGAAAGGGAGGCATGCTGGAGGGGTTGAAGATTCCTCTGCACAAGTTTGTGCTGGTGTTGAAGCTGTTTGAGCTGGAGGTGCCGGCGCTTTGAGCTAGTAGAGCTTGTTCGAAAAGGGCATTCGTCTGTCTTTATATCTCGGCACGCTGAGGACAGCGCGCCCTACCTTCCAATTCCCTTTCGAATGCTCAGGGGCAGGTAGGACGGCTTGTCCTCAAGCCGCCGCTACAAAATTTGTCCTTTTATTTCCGGCGCGTTGGGGACAACGCACCCTACCGCAATATGGTTTTCGGAAGCGAAGGAAAGGTAGGCGTCCTCAAGCCGTCGCATGAAATTCATCCCTTTTTACCTCCGGCCGCCGCTCTAGGCTTACCGCTAACCTATTTTGGCTTTTCATCTCTTTCCAAAAAGTCTCCCACGACAAGGCCTTTTTCCTTTGCCCTTCGCTTGACTTTTTGGGAATGATCTGAGTATCCAAACAGTCGTGCACGGAGAAGGAGCGATTGCTACGCTTTATGCAAATTGTCTCCGTCTTTTGATCCGATCCGACTGGACGATCGCTGAGAAAGGCCGGTCGAGTCCTCCCCCAGAATGGCTGATGCAGGCAATCTGGCAGCATCAACGTCTGCGTTCCCACCGGCTCCGAACCACCCAAGGTCAATCCCTTACGAT
>CAZBKV010000008.1:1467-9270 GCA_964492575.1 uncultured Verrucomicrobiota bacterium
CTTCAAATCGGATCGAAAGAATTGATCCGGGGCGATGTCGAAATCGAACGGGAACTTTCCGGTTGGACCGTTCATCGTCATGACCAGGATCCCCGGTATCGGCAAGTGATCCTTTGCGTCGTTTGGCATGCTCCTTCCCAGTCTGGATCCACGCCTTCTATTCCGATCCTTCCCATCGCCGAGGCGTTGGATAGTCCTTTGGATCGGTTGATGACAGAACTTGCTCCGCTCCGGGGTCCGCAAGGGGCGGAACCCTCTCCTGGACTTTGCATGGAACCGTTTCTCGCCTTGTCGAAAGCCGAGCGATTGGCCTGGCTTCGGGAAGCGGCTCGGCGGCGGCTTCTTTGCAAGGCCCTTCGATTGGAACAGCGTGCTCGGGAGGTGGGTTGGGATCAGGTCTTTTGGGAAGGTCTTTTTATGGCTCTTGGGTATCGGAACAATACCTGGCCGATGCGCTACCTGGCCACTTTACGAACGGCCCTTTTGGAAGACCGTCCGTCTCTACCCCATTTGCAGGCCCGACTGTTAGGGATCGCCGGGTTGTTACCCAAAGATCTTTCCCCACAACAGGCTGCCCGCCATCCGCAGGTTCGAAAGTTTTGGGATCTTTGGTGGCGGGAGCAAGAACGATGGCGTCTGTATTTACTCCCGAACGGGATTTGGACGATGGATCACATCCGCCCTTCGAATCATCCCCAACGGCGTCTTGCTTTAGCTGCTCATTGGCTTCTGCGGAGGGATCTACCACGACGAATTGAACGGTGGTTGGCGCAGGCCACCGGATCGATTTCTGATCAACTCCGGCAATTTTCGGAACTGCTGGAACCGGGAGCAGATCCATTTTGGGAAACGCATGCCACCCTGCTCTCAGCTGTGGGTTCTAAACCGATGCATCTTTGCGGGGCCAACCGGCGGAATGACCTTGCGGTTAATATCATTTTGCCTTGGCTATGGGCCCGAACGCGTCTGGCTGTCGATCCGTCGCTGCAGAAGCGGGTGGAAGAGCTCTATTTCCACTGGCCTGCCGGTGCCGACAATCATCGTCTTCGCCTGGCTCGTCATCGCTTGGTTGGGAGATCGCGGTTCTTTCGGCCGCTTCGGGCCTGGCATCAGCAGGGGCTTCTTCAATGGCTTCAGGATTTTTGCGAGCGGTATGGGCCAAGCTGCAAGGATTGTCCCCTTCCGGAAGTTTTCTGTTCATGGAAGGATCGATCTGTTGCTGAAACTCCAGTTCAATAACTCCAACAAAGGCTCATGTTTCATAAAAACCAGAGGATAGGGGTTGGGCTGGTACTGGTAGGCGGCTGGATTTATGCGGTGGGTGGATTTTGCGGCTTCCTACCCATTCAACCGGACGAACCCCATGAATATACGGTCCTGACGGTAGCTGGGGGTAATGGTATCGGCCACCAGGACGGACCGGGAACCGAAGCGACGTTTTTCCGGAATGAGGCCATTGCGGTGGCACCGGACGGTTCGATCTACGTTGGGGACACAGAAAACCGGCTCCTTCGTCGAGTCAGTCCGGATGGAAGGGTTACAACCGTTGCTGGACAGCCTAGGGTCCGGGAAGTCATTGATGGTCGTGGGTCCGAAGCAGCCTTTGGGGAGCTTGTGGGGTGGCGGTGGCGCCGGATGGCACGGTGTATGTGGCCGGCGGAGAGGCCAATGTAGTACGGAAGGTCACTCCGGACGGAATGGTCCAGACTGTGGCTGGTCAACCTTGGCAGGAGGGGTACCGGGATGGTCCGGCCCATGAAGCGCTGTTCCATGTTGTGGCGGGGGTAGCTGTGGCTTCCCATGGGGCTGTAATCATTGCCGATCGGAAAAACCATGTGATTCGATGCTTGCTGCCGAACGGAAAGGTGACGACATTGGCGGGTCGACCGGGGGAACATGGGTTTCGAGATGGCCCGGCTCAGGAGGCCCTTTTCTTTGAACCGGCTGCTGTGGCCGTAGGGCCGCATGGTAAGATTTACATCGCCGATGCCCGCAACCATTGCATTCGTTGTCTTACGACCAACGGTTTTGTCCGGACCATTGCCGGGCAACCCGGACCTCCTGGTTTTGCGGACGGTCCAGGACGATCAGCCCGGTTTTGGTACCCGCGTGGTGTCGCCGTGGATCGGCGAGGAAATATCTGGGTTGCAGATACCGGCAATCATGTGCTTCGTCGAATCTCCCCGGATGGAACCGTGACCACCCCGGCCGGCCAGGTCGGCGTGCGGGGGTTATTGGACGGGACCGGTTCCTCTGCGCGGTTTCGGGAATTACGGGGCGTAGCGGTAGACTCTCAAAACCGTGTATGGATTGCCGATACATGGAACCATGCTGTACGGGTAGCGGTTCCAGGGCTTGCGGACCCGGTCTGGCAAGATCCTCCGATTGCGGCTCCTGGAGACATCCGCTCCTTTGGATTTCAGCCGAAAACCGCCACCCATTGGAGTTGGTCCGTGGTTTGTTGTCCATCTGGGGTTCAAGCGCCGGTTCTCGATCCGAAGGCTACAAATCAGATGGTTCGACTTCCGGCAGTAGGCCGTTACACCTTCCGCCTAACACAACAAAATCCATCCCAGATTCCGGGGATTCGTCATGTAGAATTTCTTGTGCTTGGCTCTCGCCGAATTCGGCTCATTCCTCAGCGGGACAGGTCTATGAAACTCATTGTACCCACCGGGCCGCGAATTGATTGCATCGTTCAGGTCAGCTCGAATTTGCGCACGTGGCGACGTTTGAAAGTCCTTTGGACAAAGCGCACAGAGGTTACCTTTGTAGATTTCAATGCCTCTTCTCTTCCCCGTCGTTTTTATCGGGTTTATTACCAGCCCGGTCCATAAACTACTAACTTGCTTCATAAAGAAGGCATGGGAAGTTGGGGCTCATCCAAAAAATCGATTAGGAGTGAGGAAGGAACGTGGCAGCGTGGACGTGCAACGGTGTGAGGAGGAGATCCATCGTCTGACGACGGTGGCTATGCGGTTTCGGAAGTTATGAGGAGAAACGGTTATATAGATACGCCTGTGAGAGCATGGTCAGGAAAGGAGAACAAGTAGAGTTTGTCCGAAAAGGGCCTCCGTCCATTTTTTCTTATCTCGGTGCGATGGGGACATTGGCTCTACCGCCACATGGCTTTCGGATGTCAAGGAAAGGTAGAGCGGTTTGTCCTCAACCGTCGCAAGAAAATTTCGTGTTCTATTTTTACGGCGCGTTGGGCACAACACGCCCTCCCGCCACATGACTTTTGGATACTAAGGAAAGTTAGCGGGCGGTTCTTTCCGTCCGCTTTTCCATTTCGAGAAATCAGAATCTTTAACTTAGCTCTTATTTATGGAGTTCTAAGAAGTCATACATTCGCCCGTTTATATCATAAGCCATCATCCGAAGTGTATTCCCATGAATGGTAACCAAACAGTATTGCCAACCCCGGAAAACCTTTGCCGTAAACCAACTGCGTGTCGGAGCAAAGTTTTCTAACTCTGCACCGCCACCACCGGTCTGAATATAAATCACTCCATGCTTTTCATCGACCCGGCCGTTTCGGATCGGCCAGGTCCGCTCATACGTGTGAATATGACCATACCACACAATATCAACCCCGTATTTTTCATACAGCGGAACCAAACGTCGAACATTCCGATCGCCTCGATAAGAGAGTCCCTTGGTGGTATCCCCATAATCATCCACATCGGAGCTGAAAGGAGGATGATGATGAGCGACGAATTTCCATGTAGCCTTGGAAGTGGCCAGGTCGTGTTCAATCCATTTCCATTGGGGTGAACCGGGAACCAATCGTTTATTGCTGTCGACGATCGTAAAATGTGCATTGCCGTAGTCGAAGGAATAGTAATTTTCCGGAGGGGGATATGACACATATTTATAAAACCACTCTGCATTTCGTTCATGATTCCCAATGGCGATAAACGTCGGTATTCGAGCCATTACCTTTCCGGCAGGAGCTAGAAATTCTTTGATCCACTGTTCTTTCTTCCGACCATCCGTAACTACATCGCCTACGTTCAACACAAAGTTAGGACGCTCACCCCAAATTAGATCCATGATCTTATGAAATCGGTCTGGATAAGTTCGGTTGTCCCCCACTACCGCGAAGGCAAAGGGTGTTCCCGGTAATACGGCGGTTTGGAAAGTAAAGATATCCGACTTGACCTCCCGACCAGAAGCATCTCGAGAAATCACCTGATAGACATAATCCGTCTGCGGCCTCAGCCCAGTCAGCACCACCTCGTGAATGGTTACTAAGCCCGGCCGTCGCACTACGCGGTCGAGTGGGGGAGGCTGTTTGGATTTCAGAAATCGCTGCTCTCCAAATCGAACCTCAGAAGTGCTGGGGCGATCTGTCTCCCACATGACGGTCATTAACGTCTGGGTACAATACATAAGATAAGGGCCGGCGATGATCTTGATAGATCCGTGGCTTTGAGCCCTAGAATGGGAAGCAGCCTGGATCCCGCTTGCTCCAAGTCCTAGGACCGCTACTCCTCCTACTCCCCAGAAGAAAAGGCTCCTCAAAAAACCTCGCCGGCTCTTTAAACGGTCGTGTTTCTCCGACTGCTGTTTCTGTTCCTTTTTCATAACTGCTATGTTTGGGCTTTTTATAAAGACGTCAAACCCAGCCTTCCCTCTTCAAATTGGCTTGGGGGTTCCTGGTTGTCGAAGCGTTTCCTGCAAGGCATGATGAAAAACTATGAAGAAGAAATGGTTGGTGAGTCTTCTTTTAGGGATTTCGTTAATCGGGGGGACAAGCGGATGTGCCCTTGGCCTGGTGGCCGGAGCTGCTGCGGGAGCCGCCGGGTATGCCTACTATCACGGGGAATTGCGATCGACCGAGAATGTAGCCTTGCCGAAGCTCTGGAAGGCAGTTCAACAGATGGCAAAGGACGCTAAGCTTCACGTAACCCAGCAAGCTCAGGACCGATTTTCTGCCGTACTCAAAGCGGAACGAGCTGACGGAACGCCTATTACGATCGCTCTCAAGCGACTCAGCTCCCAAAGCACGGAGCTCCGGATCCGGGTGGGCCGATTCGGTAACGAGGAAGAAGCCATCCGGGTTCGCGACATGATTCTTCGTTATTTGCATGGAATCGACCAACTCGGTTTACCCCAACACAAGGTTTCTGCCACGTAAAAGTCCCTTTTCTTGATCCCAAGCTTGCCGATGCTTCACTATAACCGGAAGGGAGGAAGCGAATGCGTTTTTACGCCGACTTACATATCCATTCTCGATTCGCCCGAGCCACAAGCCGGGATTGCACGCTGGAAAACCTGGCCTTGCATGCCGCTTGGAAAGGGATTCAAGTCATCGCTACAGGAGATTTTACTCATCCAGCCTGGTTCCAGGAAATTCGGGAACAACTGCGGCCTGCCGAACCGGGCTTGTTCCGGTTGACTGAAGATCGGGAACGCAAACTGGCCAAGCAGTTTCCTCCTTTTGCCGAAAATCCGACTCGTTTCGTTCTGCAGGTAGAGATTTCTACCATCTCCAAATGGGATGGCCGGACCCGTAAGGTCCATCACTGCGTTTACGTCCCGGATCTGGAAACCGCAGAACGGTTTCGGACCAAGCTGTCTCGTATCGGAAATTTGGAAGCCGATGGCCGACCGATCCTCGGGTTTGATCCGCGGGATCTGCTAGAACTGGTCCTCGAATCCGGCGAAGGTGCTTACCTTATCCCGGCCCATATCTGGACCCCGTGGTTTTCCGTCCTGGGTTCCAAGTCCGGTTACAATTCGATCGAAGAATGCTACCGCGATTTATCTGAACATATCTTCGCCTTGGAGACCGGCCTTTCTTCCGATCCACCGATGAACTGGCGTGTCTCTTCCCTGGACCGCTACCGACTCGTCTCCAACTCCGACGCTCATTCCCCGGCCAAGCTCGGTCGTGAGGCCTGCGTGTTCGATACCGAGTTGGATTACTTTGCCATGCAGCGGGCCCTCCAGACCGGCCATGGATACCTCGGTACCGTGGAATTCTTTCCCGAAGAAGGGAAATACCACCTGGACGGTCATCGGGCCTGTGGGGTCCGATTGGACCCCCGCGAGACCCGCAAACTCAACGGGATTTGTCCGAAGTGTGGAAAACCGCTGACCATTGGCGTCATGCATCGCGTCGAAGAACTGGCCGATCGGCCTCCCGGTGCCCGACCGGACGGCGCGGCACCTTTTCGAAGTCTTATCCCCCTGGACGAGGTCCTTGGGGAAATTCTCTCCATAGGCAGTGGATCCAAAAAGGTGCAAAAGAAGTACTTCCAGCTTATCCATTCCATCGGTCCGGAGCTTTTTCTGCTCGAACAGGCACCGCTGGATCAGATCCGACGCTACGGCGGCGAATTATTGGAAGAAGCCGTGCGCCGAATGCGCCAAGGGCAAGTCTACCGTGAAGCCGGATTCGACGGCCAATACGGTGTCATCCGAGTCTTTGCCCCTCACGAACTGGAACGGCTTCGCAGTAGTTTCTTTGCCGGGCTGGCTCCGACCGTGCCGAGCGAATCCTCTCCTTCTTCCCAACCCCAGCAGCTGGTAGCCCAAGAAATTTCCCAAGGCCCTGCTTTACCCGAGGGAAAATCAGCCCCTGAAGATTTGTTTGCCTTTGCTGAACGTCGATCTGCTAGCGAACAGTACAAAGCCCAGAGCCCCACCTCAAAAACGCAAACTGACACGGCACCTTCCGCCCCAGCCCTTACCTCCTTAGACCCGGAACAGGAAAAGGCCGTGAAAGAAGAGATCGGTCCCCTGATCATTATTGCCGGTCCCGGCACCGGAAAAACTCGAGTCTTAACACATCGAATCGCCTACTGGATCACCCATCGAAACTGTCCACCCGAACAAATCCTGGCCGTCACGTTTACCCGCCGTGCCGCCGCCGAGGTCAAACAACGTCTTCAAAGCTTGCTCGGCCCTCAAGCCGACCGGGTCGAAGCCGGAACCCTCCACGCCTGGTGCCATCAAATTCTCCAACAACATGCTGCTGCAGCCGGTCTCCCTTCCGAATGGCGAATCGTCCCGGACACTGAACGCCAACGGTTTCTCCAGGAACGGCTTGGTTACCGGAAGAGCACAGCCCGCGCTTTGATGCGAGATCTTCACCGTCGCGCCCGCGGAATGGATCCCGATCCCTCTTCCCTTCCCGAAAGTGTTATCAAGCATGCCCGCCAACAACTTCTCCAGGCCGGCCTGGTTGCGTTTGAGGACCTGATTCCTTTGACCCTACACCTTTTGGAAAACCAACCTTCTCTTGCCCGTTCTTATCAGGAGAAATACCGGCAGATCCTCGTCGACGAATTTCAGGACTTAGATCGCGTCCAATACCAACTCCTTCGAATCCTAAGTCCTGAGGGCCGAAACCTCTTCCTCATCGGCGATCCTGACCAATCCATCTATAGCTTCCGGGGCGCCGTTCCGACCCTCTTCCAAACCCTCCAACACGATTACCCCCAAACCCAGATGCTTTCCCTCCATCGCAACTACCGGTCCACCCCAACCATCGTCCAGGCTGCAATGCACGCCATCCGCCCCAGCACCCTGGCTCCTGATCGGAAACTCACAGCCGTCCAGATCGACTCTATCCCTATCACCCTCTACGAAGCCGAAAACGAACGGGACGAAGCCCACTGGATCGCCGGGAAGATCCGCTCTTTCTTGGGCGGCTCAGACCTTACCAGTGCCGGGCAAGCCGCCGTCGACCTGGAACCCCATACCCTAAGCTATCGCGACATCGCCGTCCTGGTCCGTACCGAAGCCCAGGCTCACTGGCTCCATGATCGACTCCAGCAAGAAGGCATCCCC
>CAZBKV010000008.1:9280-13511 GCA_964492575.1 uncultured Verrucomicrobiota bacterium
TCCCCTGCGCCACGGCTCGTCCCCTTTCTTTGGTCGAGGATCCATTGGTTCTTGCCCTGCTTGAAACCGCACGTCGTCTCCCTGACGGCCAATCCGTCTGGCAACGCCTTCAAACCGCGGCCCAAACCCTCCAAACAGATCCAACCGAAAACCAACAGCCTGCCAAATCCCGCTCCCGCCGCACTCCACGACAACAAAACTCGGCCCGACTCTCCCCATTGCTCGGTGTCCTTCTACCCCTAGCCGAAAACTGCGGCACCGATTGGAAACGCTTCGAAACCGAATTGGCTTTGATGACGGAGACCGACTTGATGGATCCCCGATCCGAACAGGTCGCCATCCTCACCCTTCACGCTGCCAAGGGATTGGAATTTGAGATCGTCTTTATCGCCGGCTGTGAAGACGGTCTAATTCCCTTTCGTCTCCCCGGTCGCTCAACCCCGGACAATCCGGAAGAAGAACGGCGTCTCTTCTTCGTCGGCCTCACCCGAGCCAAACGATATCTTTTCCTTTCCTGGGTCCATGTTCGGACCCTCCAAGGGAAACGCCGTCGCCAAAACCCCTCTCCTTTTTTGGCCGACCTTCCTGACGAGCTCGTAGAACGTCACCGTTCTTCCCGCTTCGACCGCTCCTGGCCCGAAGCGTATCAGCCTACCCTATTTTGACTTTTCCCAATCGAACTCCTTCACCGGCTTAATTCCTAATTCCTCACATGCAAGCAGGACACGCCGAATCGCCTGCTCCCGGTTTTGGAAAATCTCCCCCAGAAAACCGGACCAGGGGAAAGGGAAAAAGAAAAGAGAAAAAATTGGTGGAGCGTTGACCAGGCTTTAAAGGATTATGGCGAAAGCGACAGGAAGCAGCCTAACGGCCGTGGCACAGAGGGATAAGGCCGTGGGAGGGGTGACGTTCCGGTCTGGACTCTGTCGGCTCGTGCCGCTGCGCTCGTCCGGACATGGAAGGACCTTGGGAAAGGAGCTTTCCCAGGCCTTTTCTAATTTTTTCGGACAGGTTCTAAGCCCTCCTTTATACCGGAGCCAGAGCCACGGCCTCGATCTCTACCAAGGCTCCTTTCGGCAAGGCCCCTACTTGGACTGTGGAACGAGCCGGATAAGGTTCCTCAAAGTACTGCGCATAAACCTCATTCATTGCAGGAAACTGGGAAAGATCGGTCATAAATACAGTGGTTTTGACCACATGTTTGAGTTCCAATCCGGCTTCGGCCAGAACAGCTTTCAGATTTTCCAAACATTGACGGGTCTGTTCTGCAATCGATCCCTGGACCAACTGCCCGGTCTTCGGGTCAAGAGGGATTTGTCCAGAACAAAAGACCCAATCCCCTACCCGGACTGCCGGACTGTAGGGACCAACCGCTACCGGGCCGTTCCCCGGCTGAATTGCGCGCTTCTGCCGCATCGTTCAAGGTTCTGTTATTTGCTACAGATTGGCTCCGAGCTACCGTCCTAGGTTCTGCTCTAGGTCCTCTTTCGTAATCGTGCAGTTCACTCCCTCCTTTGGCACTTCCGTGCGCGCAATCCAAAGAATGGCATTTAAGACCACCTTCCGGAAGTTCTCATCCCCCCAATTTTTATGATAATGCCCGCCGGTAAATCCAAATCCACGAGCGCCGTCCGGCCGCTCATAGACCCACATGACCACCTGCGGCTTCTTCTCTTCCAACACTTCTTTTCGCACATAAGGGTTGTTACTATGAGGTCCTTCGGGCCGCCTTAGGGTTTCGGGTGGAGGCAGAGCCGCTAAAATCGGAGTGACTCCTTTCATCCCTGGCACAAACCTCATGTGGTAATACCATTCGTCATGGATTCGGAAGGGCATGACTCCGTGCGTGACCGGATGGTGGGGAAGGTGCTGGAAATTCGCTGTCCACGTCGGATTGACCGACCACCATGTCTCGTAATACCCGCCGATCCATTCCAGGAAGGCCTTCCGCAAGGTCTCTTGCCGAACATCCAAGGCGTAATGCATACACCCAAATCCAGCTCCACGGGCGATGGCCTGGCGAATTTGGTCCAGGTGATGATCTTGCAGCAGCGGATGCGCTCCACCACCGTCTGAGTAAAGGACTACCGCATCGGCGTCCTTTAAGATGCCTGGATCCTCAGGCCAACGGTAATGAACCGAGACCTCCAAGCCAGGAAGTCTCTCCAGGCACTTTTTCAACAGGTTCATCCCGGCCCAAAACGCATGGGTTCCACGGCCATGGCTGCCTCGTCCAGCAATCAGGACGATTCGGCGGATGGGATGAATCTCTCGCAAGCGTAAATTCCGGAACTGCACTTCCATCGGCTCCCCACGATGTAATTGCAAGGCTAAGATTCCGGATCGAGCCTGATGTTGAGGATCCTCATCCACCACCTCAGTCACCACCTGACCGTTGACCTCATGGATCAGCCGATTCCCGACCGCCAGGATCCGGTAAGAATTCCACTGGCCAGGATGGATTTTGGCTCGAATGGTTTGAGCTTCCGCAATCTGACCGATGACCTGCCGCTTGCCGTTTGGACCGATCCGGATCTTTTGCCCTTGCTCTGACAAGATACCCCGGCCCCGTTCTTCGAACAGAATGCCGGTATAACGATTGGCGGCGTCCATGTCGGCTTGATAACCTCCTACGGCCCAAGTCTTCGGATCGGCCAACCAGGCCCGATATTCCACCCCCGAATTTGCCCAGCCTCGAGGATTCTGCGGAAGGAGACGAAACTCGAAGCGTAACTCAAAGTCTCGGACGCGACCGCCTTTCCAGACCAAGAACGTATTCTGGGCCAGCGGATGCTGGCGGGTAGTTCGTCCGATAAGTACCCCGTTTTCTACGTGCCATACGGTTGAATCTCCGGCCCAACCTTCCAAATGAGGACCGGGGGTGATGTCCTGCCATTGGGGAGTCGAGGCTCCCTGGACCGTAACGATCCAAAGCGCCCAAACCCACAACCCGCAGATTACCTTGTGCTTTTTCATACCTCTTTCTCCTTTCTTCGGTTGGGTTTGATTAAGTGGACTTCTCCCAATCTTTGCCTCTCTCCTTAGACGTCAGACAAGAAAAAGATTCCTCGCTGGAGAAAAGACTTCTTCCAACGAGGAATCGGGGACAGGTGAGGTTACCGGATCCGCCCATCCGGCTTTATCCCTCGGCAAACAAGCCTTTTAAGAATCGGAGTCCTTTTCGAGCCAAAGTCTCCGGGCTCTTCTCCACAGGCCGCCAGATCGAAGCCGCTCGAGCGATCATCTTCGCTTCCGGCGTAAAGGATTCGATCACAAGATCCCCATCATACTGCACAGCACGAAGTGCCTCTGCGATCTGGGTCCAGTTGATATGATCTGAGCCCGGCGCTCCTCGATCGCATCCACAGGCATGGAAATGCGCCAGGCGCCGACCGGCTTTCCGGATTGCTTTGGCCGGATCTTTCTCTTCGATGTTCATATGGAAGGTATCCAGTAGGATCCTGAGCGACTTACTTCCCACGTCTCGGATCAACTGTACCGCTTGTTCGGCGGTGTTAATGAAATCGGTTTCAAATCGATTCAGCGGTTCTACACAAATGAGCTTGCCGCGTTTTTCGGCATACTGGCAGAGCTTTTTCAAATTCCGAACCACGGTTCGCCATTGCTGTTTGTATTCTGCCGGTTCCGGCCCTTCAGTTCGCCCTACCCGCGAATAAACCGGACCGATCAACTTGGGACAATCCAAGATGACCATCTGGTCTAACACTCGACGCATGTACTCCATTGAGCCTTTCTGTTCCTCAGGGGTTCCTCGCAAATCTCGACCTTCCCCAAAGACCCCCGCCACAGCACAGCAGACCAATCCGGCCGCGTCCAATTCGCTTTTGACATAATGGGGATCAATGTGGTCTGGATCCTCAATGGGGATCTCCACCGCTTCAAACCCCATCTGTTTGATCTTCCGAAAGATCTGGGTGCTTTCGTTTGTAAACGGCGACAGAAACGTAAATGTACTAATTCCAAAACGCATTGTTTCTCCTCCTTAAATTGCGATTTCTTTTTCTAGCCTAGGAAAGAAAGAATTTTTGTCAATGCAATCCTCTTTTTCTTTTGAATTTTTCTCCCTGCAGAAGCGCCCTTCGCAGAATGTCCTCCGTTTTCGCTCCGATCTGCAGTTGCATCCCTTGGCGGCTGATTTAAGTTCGTACTGTGCGGATTTTATTCATTGGAGACATTGTCGGTCGGCCGGGCCGGCAGGCAGTACGACAAC
>CAZBKV010000008.1:13521-17970 GCA_964492575.1 uncultured Verrucomicrobiota bacterium
ACAAAACCTTTGGGCACCGGACCTGATCGTAGCCAACGGAGAAAACATGGCCGGCGGCGCAGGCATTACCGGGGCCACAGCCGCCGAGATCTTCGAGACCGGGGTCCATGTCATTACCAGTGGGGACCATATCTGGGATCAGAAGGAAATCATGACCGTCCTCGAAACCGAGACACGCATCCTCCGTCCTCTCAACTATCCTCCAGACGCCCCAGGGCAAGGAAGCATTGTGTTGCGTGACTTTGATCCCCCCGTAGCCGTCATCAACCTTCAAGGACGGATCTTCATGCCGGAACTGGAGAATCCTTTCCTCTGCATAGAAAAGGAACTGGAGCGGCTAGCCCCCCTCCAGCCGATCATTCTGGTCGACTTCCATGCCGAAGCCACAAGTGAAAAAATCGCCATGGGACGAATGCTGGATGGTCGAGTCTCTGCGGTCATCGGCACACACACCCATGTCCAAACCGCAGACGAGCAGATTTTCCCAGGCGGCACGGCGTATTTGACAGATGCGGGATTTACCGGGCCTCATGAAAGTGTCATCGGCCGACAGATCGAACCGGTCATTCAACGATTCCGCACCAATCTCCCTCAACGATTTCACGTAGCCAAAGGAGATGTGCGACTCCAAGGAGTCCTGATTGATATTGATCCGTTGACTCGAAAGGCTCGGGACATTCGGCGAATCTCCGAATCTTTGAGCCAACCGCTTCGAGCTCCGGATCCTCAGCAAGTTCCCCTGCAACGTCCTACCCAACCGACCCAATCCTGAGCATCCCCGCCTCATCGAACGTCTCATAAAATGAGAAGGCATCAAGTCAGATAACTGCCCTCGAATGAAGAGAAACTTTGCAAAGGGAAAAGAAACTTTAGGTAGGGCGCGCTGTCCTCAGCGCGCCGAAGGAGAGAATCGATTTTTGCGGCGGCCTGGGGACAGGCCGCCCTACCCCTTTTCTTTCCTTCCTCGTCCGTCCCTATGAGAGCAGAAACTTGACGGATGCCAAAGAGAGAACCACCGGGAAAAGGTCGGCCGGGTGGATGTGAAAAAATGGACTCGATTGCCAGAGCCAATCGCCTTTCAATCGCAAGAGAATCAAAACGAATGATGAAACCAAAGTGGATCAAATGGAGTTGGACGTTCACCTGGAAGGCAACCTGTCTTAGCAGCCTGTTTTTCTGGGCCCTTGTGGGCGTTCACGCCGCCGATTTCTGGGTTCGAACAAATGCCGATTCGGGCGTGGATTCCCTCCGATGGGCCATCCAGCAAGCCAATGCCACCCCAGGCCGGGATCGGATTCTCCTCGCTACCAACCTCCCACGTCCGGTGATCATCCAACTCCAGACTCCTTTGCCGCCGATCACTGACAGCGTTGTACTGGAGGGCGGGACCCTTCCGTCTTCCGAAACTGGACTCGCTCGACCGGCTTTGCAGATTGACGGCTCTCTCTGCCCGGCCGGTTCGGATGGACTGGATGTCCTTGCACCGGACTGTGAGATTCGAGGCATAGCGATCACAGGCTTTCTGGCAGATGGCCAAGAAGGAGGGATTGGAATTCGAATCGACAATCCCTTTGGAACCGTGATCCAAAACTGCTGGATCGGTGTTGGCACTGATGGCACTCCCGGCCCAAACACCATTGGTCTTTGGATCCAAAGCGGCGTACGTCATCAAATCGGAAGTGAGGATCCAACGGATGGAAATCTTATTTCCGGCAATCTCCAAACCGGACTTCGAATTGGAAGTCCCGATTCCTGGACCGAGCGAAACCAGGTCCTGAACAATTTCATTGGCACCGATCCAACCGGAACCACAGCACTTCCCAACGGCGGTCCTGGGATCGAGCTCCTTTATACTCAGGAAAACCAGATCGGTCTGGGACCCAACGCTGGAAACTGGATCGCCGGAAACCAAGGGCCTGGGATTCTTCTTACCACCAAAGCCACAGCAAATCGTATCCAGGCCAATCGCATTGGATGCGACCGAACCCTGGCACATCCTATTCCCAACGACGGTCCCGGGATCTGCCTTCGTGGGGCCGGGCCGATGAACCAAATCGGAGGGAGTCCCGAACAGGGCAACCTTGTGGTCTTTTCCAAAAGCGATGGAATCCAAATTGGCGATCCTGACGCCCCAACCGATCAAACCGTAGTAGAAGGAAACCGGATTGGAATCCTCCCCAATTCCATGGGCCCTGGCCCCAACGACGGAATCAGCGGCACTATCGCCGGCTCCCAAAACCGCATCGGTAATCCAAACGACCCGAGCCGAGCGAATCTAATCGCATGGAACCATCGTCACGGTATCCAGATCCTTTCTGGAACCGGAAACACCATCGGCCCAAACCAGATCTGCTACAACGATGCCCTGGGGGTCAAACTCGGTTCTTCTTGGATTCACTCCCCACTTCTCAACGACCCCCTCGACACAGACCAAGGCCCCAACGACCTGCAAAATTTCGCTGTGCTCACTACGGCTTTTCTGCATCCTACCGGCCTTGACCTTGTCGGTTCCTTATCCTCTTGCCCGAATCAAACCTTTCGGATCGATTTTTACCGTTCATCCGAACCGGACCCAACCGGTTATGGAGAAGGAGAGCAATGGATTGGAACAACCATCGTGCAAACCGATGTCGACGGCCATGTGTCCTTTGAACTGAGCCTCACCAATCTGACCGCCCTTTCCGATTCGGACTGGATCACCACCTTGGTCACTTCCAGTCAAGGAGACTCTTCGGAATTTTCCAAAGCCGTGCCCGTTCAAGCCGACCCGACCGAATGGCCGGACCTCAAAATCCAGATCCAAGGACCGGCCCTCCCCATCAAGATCGGCCAAATCGTCTCCTTGACCCTCACGGCCATCTACCAAGGTCCAACCAATGCCCCCATTTCGGCAGAGCCGATTACCCTCTGGCTTGATCTGCCTGAATCTTGCCAGGCTACGAACCTGGACGAAACCGCTACGATCCAAGGAAACCGAATTCTATGGTCCCTTCCTGCCCCGCAGCCCGATCAACCCCAGACCGTTTCCGTTTCCATTCAATGCCTCCGGTCTGGATCTTTCACCTTCGGAGCCGCTCTTCAAGACCCCGGTCCGATCCATCAAGATGACCAAGCCAGCTGGACCGTGCAGATTCTCGGGGCCGAGGCTCCTCAACTTACGGTCCAGGACACAGAAGTCCCTGAGCCGGATACAGGAGTCCAACTAGTCGCCGTCCCGGTGATTCTTTCCGCTCCGACGGCTCAACCGGTGACCTTCACGTATCGACTCACCGAAGGAACTGCAACCCCGGATGTCGATTTCCAGTCCGGCGGCGGAACCGGACAAATCCCAGCCGGTGAAACCCGGACCTGGATCTATGTCCCTGTCATAGGGGATCAAGACCCCGAACCAGATGAGACGATCCGGATCGACCTCCTCAGCCTTCAGAACGCCTGGACCGAGACCCCGTCCGCTACACTGACCCTTCGAGACAACGACACACCGCCTCCGCTCCAGGCGGATCTTCAAATCCAACTTCACTGTCAGCCCGAAACCTTGCTCGTCGGTTCGAATCTCTTCTGCACCCTCACGATCACAAACCTTGGACCAGATACCGCACCCGCTTTCCTTCTCACTAACCGATGGCCAGCCGCGTTATCTCTGCAGTCCATCGCACCCGAGTCCCTTCCTTGGCAGACCAATCAGCCCGGTGTCTTGACCAATACAGATGGAACCGTGATCACCAATCAGTGGGGAGAGCTTACCTTGGTCGGCGAATCACTAGCCCCAGGAGAAGGCCTTACCATCCAGATCCAATTCCAGGCGGTTCAACCGGCCACGTTCACCAACCTCGCCACGATCCTACCCACTACCAACACCACGGCGACTTCCTTTGTCCCCTCCGTTGTAGACCCTAATCTCACCAACAACCTCGCCCAAGCCTCAATCACCATCCTCAGTCAACCTCCTTTACCTGTCGAACCTGCAAGCCCCATCGTCTTTAACCCCCAAAGCGGGTTGTTTGAGCAAATCGTCCGTGTGCGAAATCTCGAAGAGGATCCCTGGCCTGCCGTCCGTCTATTTGTCCATGGGCTGACCCCACCGGTCCGGCTTTATAATGCTTCGGGAACCGCCGATGGAGTGCCATTCGTGCAACTCAACCGAGCCATTGAACCAGGGGAAGAGGCCCTGTTTGTGCTGGAGTTTTTCGATCCATATCGGATGAGGGCCTTCCAACCTACTTACACAATCGCCCCCACGTTTCCCTGCATTCTCCCCTCTCAAAAAGGGAAACTGATCCAGCCGGCTCCTGGCCGAGC
The DNA here is from genome assembly GCA_964492575.1 of uncultured Verrucomicrobiota bacterium. GTDB lineage: Bacteria > Verrucomicrobiota > Verrucomicrobiia > Limisphaerales > CAZBKV01 > CAZBKV01. The sequence continues at coordinate 17,821 of CAZBKV010000008.1, forward strand.
CCCTCTTATCCTTCATGGCGGGCTGAATGAAGGACGATTCTTGATCGAGTTCCGTGCTGAACCTGGAGGGCAGTATCTGATTCAATATCGCGACTCCGACACAGGACGTTGGAAAGACGCTCTCCCAACGATTTATGCCACAGCCAATGT
>CAZBKV010000009.1:0-13270 GCA_964492575.1 uncultured Verrucomicrobiota bacterium
CTGGACCGGCCTGGGTGTTGCCACCGGTTTTGAATCCAACTAGCCCGGTGAGTGTGGGAGGAACCGGCGGAGCGAAGGAGACCTCAGCAGGTAACGAGTAAGTCGCGCAGATTCAAAGATTAAGGAAATTTAGACGGAGAGAACGCCGGTAGGTTGGTAGCGGCGTTCTCTTTGTTTTTGTTTTCATTTTTCGGATTTAGAAAGAGGGGGAGAAAAAGCTGAAGGTATGTTTGCTCCAAAAACAAACGGAGAAAAACGATGAAAGTTGGTGTCATCGGAGCAGGACAAGTGGGGGCTACGGCAGCCTTTGCCCTAGTACTGCGCGGCATTGCTTCGGAACTGATATTGATAGATATCCGGAAAGAAGTGGCTGCGGCTCAGGCAGAGGATCTCCTTCATGCAACCCCGTTTTCCCATCGAACTGTGATTCGGGCCGGAGATTATGCGGATCTTGTGGGAGCAACGGCTGTGATTCTGGCCTGTGGGGTGGCGCAAAAGCCGGGCGAGAGTAGGCTACAGCTTCTGGAGCGAAATGCGGCCGTCTTTAGCCAGGTGATTCCCTTAGTGCGGCGTTATTGTCCGGAAGCGGTGTTGATTGTTGCGACCAATCCGGTTGATGTTTTGACCGAGATGGTCATGCGTTTGGATAAAGTCAACCCTACTCGGGTTCTTGGGTCGGGGACCATACTGGATACAGCTCGGTTTCGATCTTTGCTGGGAGAGTATTTAGGGATCGCTCCGCAGTCTGTGCATGCGTATGTATTGGGAGAACATGGGGATTCAGAGGTTTTGGTATGGTCGAGTGCGCGGATTGGGGGGGTCCCCTTGGAGCGATTTTGTCAGCAACGGGGGCTGGCGTTAACGGAAGATGTACAGAAAAAGATTGAAGAACAGGTCCGTTACGCAGCATATCGAATCATCCAGGGCAAGGGAGCTACTTACTATGGAATCGGCGCCGGTCTAGCTCGGATCGTTCAGGCGATTCGAGAGAATGAGCATGCGGTGTTGACGGTAAGTGCGCGCAATGAAGTCCTACCACAACTCCCCCGAATCTGCTTTTCTCTTCCGAGAATTATTGGAAGGCATGGAGTTATCTACACCTTGGAACCGATTCTCTCCGATTCAGAGCGGCAAGCCTTGCACCAGAGTGCTGAGATCCTTGCGAAGTCTGTCGAAGAGATTAGAATCTAAAGGAGAGGATATTTCCAAAGCTCATGAAGTTTCCTTTGCGAGGTTCAGACTGAAAAATGGAGCAACCCTAAGGAGAACGATCAATGAGACGATCTCAAACATGGTTGTTATGGATATGGGTGCTAACTCTTTCCATGGCGTTTGAGGTATGGGGAGGGCAGAAAGAAACAAACCGAGTAGTTCATCTCCCTCAGCCTACCTCATCGACGGTAAGGACCAATCGTTTGTCCCAAGACAGCTCTCCCACAAATCGTCCTGCCCCAAACATTTCTTCTACCGTTCTTTCAAGAAATCCAGAATCGGGTGCAGTGTCCTCTATCCCCCTTCATGCCCCGAAAAAGCATCCGAAAGGGGTGCCAGCTCCTGAGCTTCAGAAACCGATCGGTGGGTTGTTCCCCACGATGATTCGGAGTCAGCGGCCTTGGCTCTGGCTCAGTCCTTTTGCTCCGGCCTCGATGGGGAACGGAGAGGCCTTTCTGCGACGCGATCCGTATACAGGAAGGGCGGAAGGAGTCGTTTTATTCTCCATTCGCTTTTGGGGGAATCGGCCCAAATCGCGTCTTTCTCCCTCAAAGTCTCCCTCTGTCCGGCCTTCTTCCCAGAAAATAAAGAGTTCTTCCACTTCGAAAACTTCCGTTCCTTCTTCGCCTCGTTCTTCAAAAGAGCATTCTTCTTCGTCTAAATAGGAAAGGGGGAAGATCTTTTTGGCATCAGTTAAATAACTGCCCTCGAATGAAAAATTTCAGAAGGTAGAAGTTTTGGGAAGGGGGGTATGCTGTCCTCAGCGTGCCGGAAGATAGAACAAACGATTTGCGGCGGTCTAGGGACAGGCTGCTACCTTTTTCTTGTCCCTTTGGGGGGCAGAAATTTGACAGATGTCTTTTCCAAATTCTTGAGTAGCTCTAATTTCTACCGATAACTTCCGGTTTCCCATTGACTCCTCACCGGGAAAACAGGGATCGTAGAGTTCAAGTATGGGAAAGATCAGACGAGCGCTTCTTTCAGTATATGACAAAACCGGGCTGGTCCCCTTTGCCCAGGTGCTGGCACGTTGTGGCGTAGAATTGCTTTCCACAGGGGGGACGGCAAAACTGTTACGGGAATCAGGCCTGACGGTGCGGGATTTGAGTGAGTATACCGGATTTCCCGAGATGTTGGATGGTCGGGTCAAAACGTTGCATCCCAAGGTTCATGGAGGACTGTTGTTTTTGCGGGATAACCCGGAGCACCAGGCTCAGGTGGCGCAGCATGGGATTGAGCCGATCGATCTGGTGGTGGTGAATCTTTATCCGTTTGAACGGATCGTCCGAAATCCTTCGGCCACGTTGGATGAGGTGATTGAAAATATCGACATCGGTGGCCCGGCGATGATTCGAAGCGCGGCAAAGAATTATCGTGCGGTTACGGTCGTGATCGATCCATTTGATTATGCAGAGGTGGCTCGTCAAATTGAGGAGACCGGAGAGACCACCTTAGAGCTTCGGCAGCGGTTGGCTTTAAAGGCCTTTGCCCGGACCGCAGCTTATGACGCAACAATCACAGCCCATCTCCCTCGGTTCCTGGGGACAAAACCGGAAGAGCCGGAAGAGTTTCCGCATCCTTGGACCCTCCATATCCAGGCTCCTTTGGTTCAACGGCTCCGTTACGGGGAAAATCCTCACCAGGCCGGCGCGTTATACGGCCATTTCCCCTACTACTACGAGCAGTTGCACGGAAAGGAACTCTCTTACAACAACGTGTTGGATTTAACGGCGGCTGCGGGGTTGATTTATGAGTTTATGGAGGATCGACCGACGGTGGCGATTCTCAAACACACTAACCCTTGCGGTGTCGGCCAGGCTGATTCTCTACGAGAGGCCTGGGAGAAGGCCTTTGCCACCGATCGACAATCTCCGTTTGGAGGAATCATTGCGGTGAATCGACCGTTGGACCGTGCGACTGCTGAGGCGATTGCAGAGATTTTTTCGGAGGTCATTGTGGCTCCCGAATTTCAGCCGGAAGCTTTGGAGGTTTTGCAAAAGAAAAAGAACCTGCGCCTGATCCGGATCAAACGCGATCCTCGCCCCCATCCTTCCTGGGAGATTCGAAGTGTAGGGGCCGAGTCTTATCTATGGCAAGAAAGGGACTTGGAGACGGTACGGACCGAAGATCTGAAGGTCGTGACCGAGCGGCAGCCGACCGAGCAAGAAATGCGAGCCATGCTCTTTGGGTGGAAGATCGTCAAGCATATCAAATCGAATGCGATCCTGTTCGTAGTCGAGGATCGGACGTTGGGGATCGGTGCGGGACAGATGAGTCGTGTCGATGCAGTGAAGCTTGCGGTTTGGAAAGCTGGGCAGTCGGGGTTGTCCCTCCAGGGGAGTGTGGTCTGCAGCGATGCCTTTTTCCCGTTCCCCGATGGGGTAGAAGCCGCGGCCGAAGCTGGAGCGACCGCCGTGATTCAGCCCGGTGGTTCCGTCCGTGACCCGCAAGTAATTGAGGCGGCGAATCGGCACCGGATGGCTATGGTCTTTACCGGGATCCGTCACTTCCGCCATTAAAGGAGGCCATTTGGGTTCAAACCAAAGACCTTATTTTCAGGATGAAGGCGTCTATCAAATTTTTGCCCCTTAAAGGGTGTATAAGGAAGGGAAAGCAAAAAGGTAGAGCGGCCTGTCCCCAGGCCGCCGCAAAAATCGGCTTTCTTCTTTGGCGTGCTGAGGACAGCGCGCCCTACCTAAAATTTCTCCTCCAGAGGGCAGTTATTTTTGATTGATGCCTAGATGAAACCCCGGTCCGGAAATCGATCTACCTCGTCTACCCCGGTGCGGACCTCTTCGTCGAGTTCTGCAGCCTATAAAGAGGCCCTGCGCCGTCTTTATGCTCGGCGATGGTTGGGGATGAAGCTCGGCCTGGAAAACATCCGGTTTCTGGCCGAGTTAATTGGGAATCCCCACCGTCGCCTTCGTTTCATTCATGTGGCCGGCACAAATGGGAAAGGATCGACCTGTGCCTTTTTAGAGTCGATTTATCGGCACGCCGGATATCGAGTCGGCCTGTTTCTTTCCCCCCATCTGGTGAGTTTCCGAGAGCGGATTCAGGTGAACCGAACCTGGATCCCGAAGGAGGAAGTCGTACGAATCTTGGAGATCTTAGAAGAACGGCTTCGACCTTATGCAGACCGAGTCCAGCCTACCTTTTTTGAAATGGTCACCGCCATGGCCCTTTTCTACTTCCGGCAGCAGGAGGTCGATGTGGTGATTTGGGAGACCGGAATGGGTGGGCGGTTGGATGCAACCAATTTGGTTGATCCTCTTGTCTCGGTGATCACAAATGTCCACTACGATCACCTCCAATGGCTAGGGCATACGCTGGAAGAGATCGCGGCGGAAAAGGCCGGAATTATCAAACCCCGACGACCGGTGGTTACGGGGGTGGTCACTTCCGGTCCCTTACGAGTCATTCAACAAACGGCTCAAGCCCAGCAAGCCCCTTGCTTTGTGGTCTCTCCAGAAACCGTGAAGGAAACGCCTCTTTGCCGTCTTTCTCTTCAACTCAAAGGTCCTCATCAGCGGCACAACGCTGCGATTGCCCTAAAGACGGTGCAGGTCTTGCAGCCTACCCTTCCGGTAAAGAAGGAGGCGGTATGGGAAGGGATTCAAAGTGCTTTTGTGTGGGGTCGGGTCCAGATCCTTCAAGATTCAGAAGGTCGGGTGATTGTCCTGGATGGAGCTCATAATCCGGGAGGAGCGCAGGCCTTGGCTCTTACGTTGAAAGAACTCTTTCCGGGCCGGCGGTGGACAGTTGTCGCTGGAGCCCTTATCGATAAGGATTGGCCAGGGATTTGGGAGGAGTTAGAACAGCTAACGCAGAAGCTTTGGTTAACCCGCGTCCAGACAGGTCGATCTGCCGATCCAGAGACCCTGGCTCGATTCTGTCGAGAGCGACAGCCTAATTTACCGGTGCAAACGACAGAGCGCCTGCAAACTGCTTTGATGGCTACTGCGGAAGAGCCGTTCCGATTGATCACCGGTTCATTATACCTTGTGGGTGAGGCCTTGCAGCGGTTGGGATTGCATCCAGACGAAGAGATCGAAGAACGAAGCGATTGGGTCATGATTTCCACAAATCCACCCCCTTCATCCCTGCAAACCAAGGCCTTTTATCCTCGGACTTGACGTTGGAGCCTTTTGAGACGTACAAAAGCAAGGCTATGAACAAAAAGGAGCTTTCCCAGAAGATGAGGGTATGTGGATGGATTTGCGCGGTAGGGATTCTTTTTCTTCAAAGTCTAACTATAGGGTATGCGGGTTGTGAGGAGGCATTTTCTTCTTCCAAGTCTGTTCCCCCGAATACATTGACCCCGGAAGAGAAGGCGGCTGGTTGGGAGCTGCTTTTTGATGGCAAGACGACTCGGGGATGGCGACGAGCCGGTGGGAAAGGCTTCCCGTTGTATGGTTGGCGGGTAGAAAACGGCTGTTTGCGTCATGTGGACGGGAGTGGGGGAGGAGATATTGTCACAGAACGAACCTTTCGAGATTTTGAGCTTCGGTTTGAGTGGAAGATAGGACCGCATGCGAACAGCGGGGTGAAGTATTTTGTGGATGAGAAACGAGGGGCTCATTTAGGCCATGAGTACCAGCTACTTGGGGAAGAACCGCAGACCGAGGACCGCACCGGGAATGTACGAAATCGGAAGAGGAAAAGAGTGGATCGATTGCATGTGACCGGGGCGTTTTATGATGTTTGGCCTGTTTCTGACAATCGGCCAATTCGGCCTCCAGGCCAATGGAATCAATCTTGTATTTTGGTGTGTGGTAATCATGTGGAGCATTGGCTCAATGGAGTCAAAATTTTGGAGTACGAGTTAGGCTCGCCGGAGGTCTTAGCGGCTGTGGCTCGAAGCAAGTTTCGGGATGTGCCCCGCTTCGGTCAAAAGGTCACCGGTCATATTCTTCTTCAAGATCATGGAGGAGACGTCTGGTTTCGAAACATTAAGATTCGGGTTTTAAAACCGGAAGAAATCCGCCGCTGTAATCAACGGAAACCATGAAAGTTTTAGCCGTTGTCATTATTGCCGGCCTTGCTTATTTGCTAGCCTACCACACTTATGGAAAATGGCTAGCACATAAGATATTTCGTCTCTCTCCCGATGCTTCTTGTCCCTCAAAAACGCAATACGATGGGGTAGATTATGTGCCTACCGCCAAAGAGATAGTCTTTGGCCATCATTTTACCTCCATTGCTGGGACGGGACCGATTGTTGGGCCGGCAATCGCCGTTTTATGGGGATGGTTGCCGGCCCTGTTGTGGGTCTTATTTGGAGCGATTTGGATTGGAGCGGTTCATGATTTTGGATCCTTAGTGGTCAGTCTTCGGAACCGTGGCCAAACGATCGGGGACATTGCCGGTCGACTTCTGAATGTGCGGGTCCGGCTGTTATTCTTCATGATCTTGCTTTTGTGTTTGACGGTAGTTTTGGCGGTATTCGGATTGGTGATCGCTTCGGTATTCCGCCAGTTCCCTTCGGCGGTTTTTCCCTGTTTGATTCAGATTCCAATTGCGATTGCGGTGGGATGGTGGGTTCGAAAGATGGGAGGAAATCTCTTTCTTACCTCAGCGATTGCGTTAGGCCTCATGTATCTTTCGGTTTTTTATGGAAATGTAGGGTTCCTGGGACGATTCAACACCTATTTAGCATCGCAGCCGATTCTTGTATGGGTAATCTTTCTATTGATTTATGTCTATATAGCCTCGGTTCTCCCGGTGTGGGTCCTTTTACAGCCACGGGATTATATTAATGCTCTGCAGCTGATTTCCGCATTGGGGTTGATTACATTGGGGTTAGCGGTAAGCGCCATTTTTGGGGGACGCAGTTTGACCGGGCAGACGATTCCCCTGGACTTTGTTGCCCCGGTCTTCCAGTGGCATCCGAAAGGAGCCCCTGCTTTTCTCCCCTTCCTTTTTATTACAGTTGCCTGTGGAGCTATTAGTGGATTTCATAGCCTGGTAAGCAGCGGGACCAGTAGCAAACAGCTCCAGCGGGAAACCGATGCCCAGTTCGTCGGCTACGGAGGGATGTTGTTGGAGAGTTTTTTGGCCGTGCTGGTGATTTTAGCCTGTGCGGCAGGGTTAGGACTGGGAGTGATGGGTTCTGATGGTGCTGTGCTGGTAGGACATGAGGCTTGGCTTTCCCGGTATACCTCCTGGGCAGCCGCCGGTTCGCTAGCAGCAAAAATCGGGGCCTTTGTCCAAGGGGCCGGAAACTTTTTACGCTCTTTGGGAATCCCTACCACGGCAGCCAATGCGTTGATGGGGGTCTTAGTGGCCTCCTTCGCCGGGACAACAATGGATACAGCTTGCCGATTGGAGCGCTATGTGGTGCAAGAGTTGGCCGGAGCGGCAAGCCAGATCAAACCCCTCCAAACTCCTGTCGTTCAACCGATCTTTTCCTTTCTTCGAAATCGATATGGAGCGACGCTCCTTGTAGTAGTGTTAGGAGGGGCTTTAGCCACAGTTCCACCGCCCGGACAATCCTGGTCCTTGGCCAATGTGGGCAAAGGCGGATTGATTCTCTGGCCTTTGTTTGGTGCAACGAATCAGTTACTGGCCGGTCTGGCATTTTTGGTGGTGTTCTTTTATCTTTGGCGACGGCGGCGTCCGATCTTTTTCTTGGTTTTACCGGTGTTGTTTATGTTGGTCCTTCCGTTTTGGACTTTATTGCTTCAAGTCTTTATCGGTACGGGCAATCAGCCTGGATGGATCGCGCAAGGGAAATGGACACTAGCGGGGATCGGCATCGCTTCCATGGCATTGGAGATCTGGATGATTTGGGAAGCGGTGAGGTTGTTCCCAAAAACCCGGGGGGTTTTGGAAGAGGAGGCAATGGAACGAGAGCAGGCCCAGGCCGATGAAGAGCAAGGCCCTGTAGTCAGTATGGGATGTTGAAAGGAGGGGAAACCAACAGAAGGGATGAATCCAATCAGGTGGTGAGCGGCCGGGAAAATATTGCGTTGTATGGGGGATCGTTTGATCCGATTCATATTGGGCATTTGATGGTGGCCCAGGCAGCGTTTGAGGAGGCAGGGATTGACGGGATTTTTTTTTTCCCGGGGCCTAAACCCCTTTTTACGCGGGCTGGTCGGCTGGCGCCGGCATCGTTACGGGTGCGGTGGTTGCGTTTGGCTTTGGCTGGGTGGAGTCGGTGTTCTGTTGATCTTTCGGAGATTGAGCGAGGGGGGATCTCTTATACCATCGATACAGTTCGTCGTTATCGTCAGCTCTATCCCCAGGCTCGATTGTTTTGGATTATTGGAGGAGATCATCTGGCTCAACTGCCGCAATGGAAAGACGCAGCGGAGTTGGCGACTTTGACGGAGTTTTTGGTAGTCCCTCGGTTTGGGGTACCGAAAGAAAATCCTCCGAAAGGGTTTCAGGTTCATTTCTTGCAAGGATGTCCGATGTCGATCTCCTCCAGTGAGATCCGGGCACGGTTGCGGCAAAACAGGCCGGTCCGGTTATTTTTGCCTCCTGCGGCGGCAGACGCGATTGAGAGTTGCGATTTCTACCGAAAAGGTGAGAATCAAAAGGAAAACCGAAAGGAGTAAAAGTCGGAGTAAATAGAGCATGAACGCATTAGAGCTGGCCCTAAAGTGCAGAGAACTGGCAGAGCGAAAAAAGGCGGAGAATGTCTTGATTTTGGATCTCCGCGGTCTTTCTACATTGACCGATTACTTTGTCATTGCCAGTGGAACTAGCGAACCGCACTTACGGGCGATTGTGGAGGAGATCATTCGTGGTGTAGAAGAAGAGTACGGACTGACTCCGGAAGCGATGGATGGAACTTGGGCGAGCAATTGGGTCGTTCTGGATTACTATGATGTGATTGTGCATATCATGCGGCCAGAGACACGCGAATATTACAGTTTAGAGACCCTTTGGGGGGATGCACCTCGTGTGCAACCAGAGAAGGCTTCGGCAGCTCATCCTGCATAAGAGATTCATTTTGGGATTTCCTTAGGCGGTCTTCACAAAAGGAGCAGAATGGATTTCTCCAGGGAAAACTATAATTCACCCTCTTTCTGCACCCACGGGAATGAGTGCCTTTTTGTATTGAGAGGCCGGTGCGTCTCTCATTCGTTGGAGGGGGTCGTGGAATCCTGGGAGGCGTTTAGCGCATCGGCTTCCCGTGCCAAATGCTCCACCACCTTAGCAAAATCGTGGAGCCCTGGCGCCGGCACAATGATGTGATCCCTGCGCCCGTTGACGTCTTCGGTGATGCGCAAGAAACGGCCGCGGGAGTTTTCTTTGAGCGCAAAGTAAAACATCTTACGCTCAATATGCAGCTGCGCCGTTTTGAGGGTCTTTTCCTCCGGTCGCTGCCCACTTCCCCCACTTACAGCCCGGCCCGCGGCTTGGTTCGTATTTGAAGCCATAACTTGTATCTCTCTCTGTTCTCCCAAACCCTGGGTACCTACTTGCCATTTGTCGCCGTTCTTCCCGCTGTTTGTCAACCCCTTATTCATGGCAGAAGAGACGCAAGCCGCCTGCCTCTGCGTCCTCTTCCCAAATCGCTTTTGCCTACAAAAATGCCTCAAATCGTTGACATCCGTAAAGCCTAAATTCATCCCCTTGGGTAAAACCCAAAATCGCATGCCTTTTCTCTTCAAAATCGGCCCTCTCCACAACCACTTGACTTTTCCTCAAGGCCCGCGAAGATCGTGGGTGTGTCGGTGCTTTTTACGATCACTGGCCGGTTCCGCTATGAAGTCCTTCGATTAATCAGCGAAGGCGGAATGGGAGAAGTTTACCAAGCCGCTCAACTTGGAGCAGAGGGATTTCGAAAACAGGTGGCCATCAAAATCATCCGCAAAGAATTCGCCCGCCAGAAACGCTTTATCGAAAAGTTCCTCGGAGAAGCCAAGCTGGTGGCTGACTTGATCCATACCAATATCGTCCAGACCTATCACCTAGGTGAAACCTCTGGCCGGTTTTACATCACGATGGAATACATCAACGGCGTGGACCTAGGACACTTGATGGCCCAGTTGGCCTCGAAAGGACAACGGTTGCCCGTCGAATTGGCCGTCTTTATTGCTAGTCGAGTGGCCCGTGGATTGGCCTATGCGCATGCAAAGACGGACGAGGACGGAAACCCCCTGGGAATCGTCCATCACGATGTCCATCCTCGAAACATCATGATTGCCTTTGAAGGAGATGTGAAATTGACCGATTTTGGGATTGCCAAGGCACGCGGGTATCTGGAGAGCCAAGCCGGAGACCCGATCATGGGAACCCCCGAGTTCCTAAGCCCCGAACAAGCGGCGTTCCAGCAAACCGACCATCGATCCGACCTCTTCTCTACCGGCCTGGTCCTGGCTTACATGCTTCTGGGCTACAATCCGTTTCGAGCCGATGATCCAGAGGAAACACGGCAACGGATCCTGACGATGCCCATCCCGGATTTCCACAAACTGGATCCTCGAATTACCCCCGAATTGAACCGAATTTTACAGAAGACCTTGGAGCGGGATCCTGACCAGCGGTTTCAAACCGCAGACGAACTTCGAGACGCCCTGGAGTATTACATCTACCACAAAGGACTTGGCCCCACAAATGAAACCCTAGGCCGGTATGTACGAAAACTGTTTGGCCAAGTAACCCGTGCCCGGATCCTCCAAAGCCGCGGCCAAACCCAACGTATCGACTCCATTTCCCCGTCCCCGAAAGCCTAACCTTGCTGTTCCTGTTTGATTTCAACTATTTAGGAGAAGAGAACGATGAAAGCAGCGTTCATTACCGAAAAAGGTCCGGTCGACCGGATCCAATACGGAGAACTTCCTCGACCTGAGCCGGGGCCCCACCAGGTTCTGGTTCGTGTGGAGGCCGTCTCTGTCAATCCGATCGATACCTATATCCGCAGCGGGATGGTCACCATGGACGTCCCTATGCCATATATCTTGGGGTGTGATCTGGCCGGAGTGGTCGAACAAGTAGGACCACAGGTCACCCGCTTTCAGCCGGGAGATCGAGTGTGGGGAACGAATCAGGGATTACTTGGAAGACAAGGGACGTTTGCCGAGTATGCGGTGGTGGATGAGCAATGGCTGTATCCTTTGCCCCAACAGGTCTCCTTTGAAACCGCTGCGGCCATCGCCTTGGTCGGAATAACAGCCCATCTTGGGCTTTTCCATTACGGCCGGCTTCAGTCAGGGGAATGGATTTGCGTTTCCGGAGGGAGCGGTGCGGTAGGAGCCACGGTCATTCAGATGGCCCGCATTGCAGGTGCCCACGTCATTGCCACCACCAGCTCAGACGTCAAAGCCTGGTATTGCCGAGAACTCGGCGCCGAACACGTGATCAACTACCGGGAAGAACCAGTTCTGGATCGGATCCACCAGATCCTTCCCGGCGGTGTTCAAATGTGGTGGGAAACCTCCAGAGAACCGGACCTAGACCTGGCGGTGGGAGCCTCTGCGATGCATGGAAGAATCATTGTAATGGCAGGGCGGGATGCCCGCCCGGCCTTCCCCGTAGGTCCCTTCTATGTCAAGTGCCTCACGTTAAAAGGATTCGTCATGTTCATGACCGGACCGGAGGAACAACGACGGGCCGCCGAAGACATCAATCGCTGGTTGGTAGAAGGGAAGTTGCGCCCTCGGATCGATCGGATTCTCCCGCTCAGCCAAGCCGCCGAAGCTCATCGCTTGCAGGAGGCCCGCACCCTCCAAAAGCAGGATGTGGTGCTAGGGAAGATCGTCCTTCGACCGGATTCACGGTTGCAAGAACAAGGGGGATGACCTGCGGGGAGACGAATCGATCGGATCGGTTTTGTGAGGGACCTTACTTGACCGGGATGCCGAGCTGGTGCAATGATTGAGCGGACTTATGGCCAGGAGGGAGCGTTTAACACGCCGCGAGAAACGTGAATTAGATATCGAAATCGGTTTCCTGGAAGGCCTCGTCCGACGGGATCCAACTTGGATCGAGGCCCTCCAGTTGTTAGCTGAGGATTACACCCGTCGCGGTCGTTACCGCGATGGATTACGGATCGATCAACGCCTTGCCCAGCTTCGTCCGGAGGATCCCACGATCCTCTATAACCTGGCCTGCAGTTATTCCCTGGTAGGGGATCAAGAAAAGGCCTATCAGACCCTTTGCCAGGCCTTAGATCATGGCTACCGTGACTTCCGCTGGCTGGCGGAGGATCCCGATTTAGAAGCCTTTCGACGTCATCCACTCTATCAACGTCTGAAAAGACGCATCCGTCGCCTGCGGCGGGCTTATCATTCCCCGCCGGAAAAGACATAAAAGCTCAAGCCGACGGCCTTTTACCCGAGGGAACCTTTTCCATGGCACGAATCACACGTCACGGCCCCACAGTCGCGTTTGACCCCAAGAAGAATCACGTTCTTCTTATCGATCAACGTCTTCTTCCGCATCGATTCAAAGTCTTTCGCTCCGAAGACTATCGCATGACTGCGCGGGCCATCCGCGACATGGTCGTGCGTGGAGCCGGGGCGATTGCGGCCACAGCGGCTTACGGTCTGGTCCAGGGGATTCGGGCTTACCAGGGGCGCAGTCTTCAGGGTCTTTTCCGGCATATCGACCGGGTGTTTCAAACCCTTCAAGATGCCCGCCCTACGGCCGTCGATCCGGTCAATGCCATGGTCCGAATCCGGAATCGCATCCAGAGCTGTCAATCTGTGGAAGAAGTCCGGCAGCGTGCCTTGGAAGAAGCGGATCGGTTTGCCCAGGAACAGGTTGAAGAGGCCCGGGCCATCGGGCGGCATGGGGCCACGTTGATTCGGGATGGGATGCGGATCCTGACCCATTGCAACGCCGGTCGGTTAGGGTTTGTGGACATCGGCAGTGCCCTAGCCCCTATCTATGAAGCGTGGCGTCAGGGAAAACAACTGACGGTTTTTGTTGATGAAACCCGTCCTCGCTCTCAAGGGGCCAAACTTACAGCTTGGGAACTGGCACAGGCCGGAATCCCGCACTTCATCATTGCCGACAACGCGGCTGGCTATTTCATGGCACGAGGAGAGATCGATCTGGTCATCGTAGGGGCGGATCGGGTGGTCGGACGGACCGGAGA
>CAZBKV010000009.1:13280-16776 GCA_964492575.1 uncultured Verrucomicrobiota bacterium
GACCGGAGACATCGCCAATAAGATCGGCACCTACACTAAAGCCGTCTTAGCCGCGCGGCATAAGATTCCCTTTTACGTCGCTATCCCTTTATCCACGCTGGATTGGGAGCTGGAATCCGGGATGCAGATCCCGATCGAAGAACGTTCCCCGGACGAGGTCCTATATGCCTGGGGAACGACACGAGGAAAGTCTTTCGAACGAATCCGGGTTGCGAATCCCACCAGCCCGGCCCGGAATCCGGCCTTTGACGTCACACCCGCCGAGCTGATCACCGGGATCATCACCTGTTACGGAATCTTTCGGCCTACGGAGCTTTGGCCCCGTCGATCCATGTTGCAACCAGGGTCTTTCTGAATTCTCCCATCAAAGGGAAAACCCGTTTTTCCCTGAATCTGATGGTGAACAAGCCAGGGTTTCTTCCCTCCAACTTACCCCTCCGATCAAAACCAGGATGCCGCCTTGCTTCTTGGAAGAGGTTCCTGTACAGTTCCTACATGCAAACAAGGCGTTCCCTGGAGCAGGTGATTCCGTTTGAATTGGCTTATTTGGCGCTCCTGACCCGGTCCGGTCTGAAGCCATTGAGTCGATGGGAAGCTTCTTTTTCGCCGCAGATCATTCGGACTTTGGAAAAACTCGGTCTCTTCACCCGGACCGTCCCCCGACGTCTCCAGAATGGCCAGATCCTCTATGAACTGATCTTCAGCACGGACCTCGATTGCCTGGATCTCTACAGCCGATGTTTTGCCGATAAACCGATTCAACATACCATCGAAGAAACCCGTCTGCTCGGCCGGTTCTTCGGATATCCTTCCTGTTGTGTAGAACATTTTGCCATCCATGGCTACACGGCAAATGACCTTGATCCGGCCGATCAAGCTCTTCTTTTCCATTGGGCCTGCCCCCATTGCCGACTCACCCCGTTGCTCCTACCGAGCTACCGCAAAATTTATGAACAAACCAAACGATGGCTGAGAACCGGACGCCCCCTACGGCCAGAAGAACTTCCCCAATCGACTCTTTCTTTTACAACCCCGGTAGCCACCTTGGCGGCTATTTCCTTCCTCTGGTGGGGATCTTCTACGGCCCGTGCAGGAGAGTCATCGTCGGTAAAACCGGCCGGAATCGATCGACCTACTTATGTCGCTCCGGCCCAGGATGCCCATCTTCTACCGGTCCAGCCCGATGCCGATCACGATTTCCTGACCGATTGGGAAGAACACTTTCTTCATAAGGAACCTCAAAACCCGGATGAAAATCAAAACAAGATCCCGGACGGCATCGATCTAGCCCAACAATGGGTCAAAGAGATCGACGCACTCCCTACTACGCCTCAGCCGGACCGAACCTATCGGCTCGATTTCCTGCTCCGAGGACTCGAGACATGCGAGATCTGCGGCAAAAAGGTCAATATGGGCCACCTAACTTTGGTCAACCCCAGAGCCGGACTTTACATCGCTCTTCCCTACCTTGCCTTGCACGTTATGGAACACGGTTCGTTCTCCTATGCCGGAGATGTTCATGGCAAAGGTAGAGTCGATCCATGGCTATTGAACGCCGTCCTTCATTCCCGTGGACCATCCCATCAACGAAAGATCTTTGGTGATTCCGATGGAGATGGACTGACTGATACCGAAGAAGAGGCGTTAGGGACTTCGCCGCAAGTTGTAGACTCTAAAATCCGGGGTGTGCCGGATGGATTCTACTTTGCCCGTCGATTTTTTGAGGAAATTTGCGCTCTTCCCACCGATTCCAATGCTCCTCGGTACGTAGTGCATCATCCCACCTTTGGGGTATACCCATGCCCGATCTGTGGGGAACCGATCAACATGGGATTCCTTCAAATCATCAACCGTCTGGAAAACCTTCAAGTTTCCCTCTCCTATACAGCTTTTCATTTCTTACAACACGGCTGTTTTACCTACCCATCCAATAAGCGCCTCAATCCTTTGCTTTTACGAGTGGCCTTAGAAGGAGACGGGACATCGCATCTGATTCGTCCCGATCAGGATGAAGACCAGGACGGATTAACCGCGGCAGAGGAGATGTGGTTTGGGACCGATCCAAAAAATCCGGATACCGACCATGATGGGGTGTTGGATGGTGTAGAAGTCGCCCAATCCTTGTATCAAAAAATCCAGGCCCTTCCTCGAAAACCCGAACCCAACGCCGAGAAATGGGCCGAAGAAATCCCGGCTGACTGTTATGCCCCTTGTCCGGTCTGTGGAGAATCAGTCAATTGCGGGGATTTGGTGATTGTGGATCAATGGTCCGGCCAACGCCTTCGCATGACCCTCCTCCAGTATCACTTTTTAAAGCACGGAGGTTTTGGACCGGATAAACAACGGCGTATTGATCCGGTTGCTTTAGACATCTTCCTCCACCCTTCAGTCATCATTCAATGCCATGGCCATCAAGTCTCCCTTCGCTGGAAGACCCAGAAAGGCAAAACCTACGAACTATGGGAGGCCGATCAACTTTCCGGTCCATGGCATCAGGTTCAATCTTGGCAAGGAACGGGCGAGGAGATCAATGTCTTTCGTCTTACGGGAAATAAGAAAACATGTTTTTATAAAATTATAGCTCGGTAAATGGAGTGAGAACCTCTATCAAAGCTAGCTATATTCACCAACACCCACAATATTTAAGCCAAAGAGGCATCCCTCCTTTTTCTTATCTCCGGCGCGCTGGGGACAGCGCGCCCTTCTAATTCCCTTTCGAATGCCCATAGGCAGGTAGGGCGGCTTGTCCCCAAGCCGCCGTAAAATCCCTTTCCTCCATCCTCCCATCCGCTGCGATCATGCCTTTCCTCCAATGCCTTCTCTCCCCAAAAGCCTTCCCTTCAAACGACCCGTCCGATTTCTCGGATGAGTTCTAGCCTTTCTCACAATCTCTTCCTACGATTGGGATCGGAGATTAAACAGAAAGGAGCCTTTTGTTGGAAGCACTATGACCGACAAACCAAACACTCTGCCGATGCGCTACCGCCGATTCGGTAAGACCGAACTGCAGATGCCGGTCCTCACCTGTGGCGGCATGCGGTTCATGTACAAATGGAAAGACGTACCCTGGGACCAAATCCCTAAGGAAAACCAGGAAAACCTGGAGGCCTGTGTCCACCGCGCTTTGGAACTGGGAATCAACCATTTCGAAACCGCCCGCGGATATGGTACCTCCGAAATGCAACTCGGCCGCGTTCTCCCCACTTTGCCACGGGACAAGATCCTCGTCCAAACCAAAGTCCCACCCACCGAAAATCCGGAAGAATTTCTTCGCACCTTCGAGCAATCCCTCTCCTACCTTCGACTCGACTATGTAGATCTGCTGGCGATCCACGGCATCAACAACCGTCAGCATCTGGAATGGTCGGTTCGGAAAGGCGGATGCGTGGAGGCCGCCCGAAGACTGCAGCAAGAAGGTCGCTGTCGGTTTGTAGGGTTTTCCACCCATGGTACCCCAGAGATTATTCTCGAAGCCATCCGGACAGACCTTTTCGAC
>CAZBKV010000009.1:16786-17877 GCA_964492575.1 uncultured Verrucomicrobiota bacterium
ACGTCAATCTGCATTGGTACTTCGTCAATCCTCTTGTGTGGCCGGCTGTGGAAGAAGCCGCACGTCGGGACATGGGGGTTCTTATCATCAGCCCCAACGACAAAGGCGGGAAATTATATGAGCCACCTCCAAAACTCGTCGAACTCTGCAAACCACTGACCCCGATGCAGTTTAACGACCTGTACTGCCTGGCCCGGCCCCAGGTTCATACCCTGAGCATTGGTGTGGCCAGACCGTCTGACTTCGATCAACACGTCGAAGCTGTCCAGCTTCTGGATCGTGTGGAAGAAATCCTGCCTTCGATTGAACAACGTATTCGGGCAGAGATGGAACGAGTCTTAGGTCGGGATTGGTGCGAGCGATGGTGGGAAGGAATTCCGGATTACACTCAAATCCCCGGTGAAATCAATGTACGCGAAATCCTGCGTCTTTGGACCTATGCAAAGGCCTTGGATTTAGTCGAGTGGGGCAAAATGCGCTACAACCTCCTTGGGCAAGCGGATCATTGGTTTCCCGGTAATATGGCCGATCGGATGGAGGAAACGGCTTTGCGAAAGGCCTTAGCCGGCAGTCCTTTTGTCGATCGGATCCCCTCCATCCTCCGTGAAGCCCATGCTCTCCTTTATGAAGCCCCGCGCAAACGCCTTAGCCAGAGTGAAGAAGATTGAGAGACCCTTTGATTACGCCGCTCTCTTTTTTGCTCGCAGAGCTTGTCCGAAAAAGGCATCCATCTATTTTCTTATCCCCGGCGCGGTGGGGACAGCGCGTCCTACCTTCCAATTCCCTTTCGAATGCCCAGGGACAGGTAGGGCGGCTTGTTCTCAAGCCGCCGCAAGGAAATTTCGTGTTTCATTTTTACGGCGCGTTGGGGACAACGCGCTCTACCTTTCCATTCCCGTTCGAATGCTCAGGGGCAGGTAGGGCGGCCTGTCCCAGGCCGCCGCAAGGAGATTTCGTGTTCCAATTTTACGGCGCGTTGGGGATAGCGCGCCCTATCGCAACATGGCTTTCGGATGCCAAGGAAGGGTAGGGTGGTTTGTCCTCAAGCCGCCGCAAGAAATTCCTTCCTTTGCACCCGTTGCGGCCATGCC
>CAZBKV010000010.1:0-16886 GCA_964492575.1 uncultured Verrucomicrobiota bacterium
GCATTCAGCCGGACAGCTCCATGTCGCTCCATCTCAGCCATCAAGGTATCCGCAATGGAGTCCAGAACGAACACCTCTTTCTCCCCGATGCACAGGAGATTGTTGTCATAAGCACACCCTTGAATGATCGAACGGGCGGCCCGTTGCAGATTGGCCGTATCGTCCACCAATACGGGGGGATTCCCTGGTCCAGCGCAAATCGCCCGTTTCCCGGTCTGCATCGCCGCCTTGACCACCCCTGGCCCCCCGGTGATGCACAAAAGCCCCACTACCTCATGGGATGAAATAGCACGAAATGAATCCAGCGTAGGGGTCTCAATGACACAGGCAATATTTTCAATGCCCGTCTCCCTGTAAATCGCCTCATTAAACGCCCGCACTGCCGTCACCGCACACCGTGCACCACGGGGATGAGGATTGAAGACCACGGCATTGCCCGCCGCCACCATGTTCACAATATTTCCAGCGATCGTCGGGACCGAATGAGTCACCGGCGTGACGGCCCCGATCACCCCAAACGGCGTGTATTCCTCCAACGTAATCCCATGATCACCACTCAGACCATCAGGCCGAAGCCAATCCACGCCGGGAACCAGTTTGATGATCTGTAGCTTCTCAATCTTATGATCCAACCGGCCGATCTTCGTCTCTTCGAATTCCAGTTTCCCCCATTCTACGGCCTTCTGATCGCACATCTCCTTGACGATTTGTTCAATCTTCCGACGGGCCGCGACCCCCTTCTCCCGCAGTTGCAAATAGGCTTCATACGCGGCGTTACAGGCTTCATTCGGATCTTGGAAGATGCCAAACTTCGGCCCCGAAGAACGGACGAGGATCTGTGGACCGGTAGGCGCTTGGACAGGGGTACTTGAAGCGGTATTTACAGAAACAACGGTTGTCCCCCCTCCTTTTCCGGTCAAACGCTGAAGCACTTCCGTCACAACTTCCTGAATGAGCTGTTCATTGATTGTCGTCATGGCCCCTCCTCGGTCTGAAAGTTTCAAGCTTTTCAGCTTTTCCTAGACAGCAACTCAGGCCTTTTTTGAACCTTCCGAACTTGCTTGTTGACTCTCCGTCACCCGACGCCCATCTGTCGAAGCCCGGTACAGAGTCTTCCCCAAAACCTCTACATGATCCACAATACCCACCACCACCGCATCCACCGGCGCATTCTTTAAGCCCGGCGCCAACCGCGCAGAGGATCCCTGACTAAACATCACCAGATCCCCCTCTCCAGCTCCCACACTATCCACCGCCACAATCGTGTTCACCCCCGGCCGAAACCGACTGGGGTCTTTATCATCTACAAGCTGAGGTCGAAGAAGGAGCAATTTGCGCCCCTCCATCGAAGCGTCCTTCTTCGTCGAAACCACTACACCTTCTACCGTCGCCAGAAACATAGACCGATCCTCCGCCTTTCACCGTCCGTTTACTTCGAACGGTTCTTTCGGCGCCTTACTTTCCGGCCCCAGACTTCCTCGGTAGCACCGTCTCCACCTCATCATGAGGCCGCGCAATCACATGCACGCTGACCAGTTCACCGTTGATGGCCTTGACGGCCTGCGCCCCGGCGTCCACAGCGGCCTTTACGGCGGCAACGTCTCCCACGACCACCGCCGTCACATAGCCGCTGCCGATCGCCACCATCGGCCCCACCAACTCGACATTGGCCGCCTTTAACATCGCGTCCGTCCCCTCTACCAAGGCCACCAAACCACGCGTCTCCAATAACCCAATTGCCTGTGGCATATGCTCTTCCTCCTCAGTTCCTCACTTTTTGTTGTTCCACTAAACGCTTGGCTTCCCGCGCCACGATCAATTCTTCATTCGTGGGCAGGACCAAAACCTTTACCGGTCGATCCGAACGACTGATCTCCGCTTCCGTACGAATCGCCTGGGCGTTCTTCTCCTCATCCAACTCGATCCCAAATTCTCGCAGACCGGCACAAATCGCCGATCGAATCTCCGGATTATTCTCTCCAATCCCGGCGGTAAACACCAATGCATCTATCCCACCTAGTTCCACTAAGTACGCTCCGATCCATCGACGGCATTCATGGACTAAAAGATCGAGCGCCAGTCGGGCCCGCTCGTTTCCCTGCTCCGCTGCCGTTCGGATATCCCGAATGTCATTGGAGACCCCAGAGAGCCCCTTTAATCCGGCCTCCTTCCAAAGTTGTCTGAAGGCCTCTTCCAACGACAGCCCCAACCGCTTCGTCACCAAGGCCAAGGAAAAAACATCCAAGTCCCCTACCCGATTGTTCTGCGGCAAACCACTCTGCGGCGTCAGCCCCATGCTATTGCCAATCGCCACCCCATTCAGTAACCCGGTCACCGAGGAGCTCCCCCCTAAATGACAAGAGATGACCCGTAGTGGAGGATCCTGAACCGGTTGATCCGGCCCTTGGATGTACAGGTTCCGAACCCGATTCGCTACATCCGACCGACCCAGCCACTCCGCCGATCGCTCCGCAATATACTTATGGCTCGCTCCATGAAATCCCCAACGCCGAACCCCGTTTTCCCTCCAGTCCCAGGGGACCGCATACCACTTGGCCCACTCCGGAATCCATTGATAAAACGCCGTCTCAAATAACCCAACCAAAGGAACCCCCGGAAGTTTCTCCGCAAACTTCCGAATCCCGGCCACATACGGCGGATTATGCGCTGGGGCTAGATCATATGCCTCCTCCATGTCGCGGAGGACTTCCTCCGTCAAAAACACACACCCCGTCACCCGTAACCCCAAAACTACTTTAAATCCCACCGCATCCAGATCCTCTGCCCTCTCTAATACCCTCGCCTCCCGAAGCTGGGCCAAACAGGTATCAATCGCCTCTCCGTAATCACTCACTCGTTCCAATGCCCCGCGATGAAGCAGCCGTTCCTCTTCCCCTTCAAAGGCGTAGAAACGCCATTTAAAAGAGGTGGAACCGATGTTGGCGACTAAGATCTTCATCTTCGATCTTCTCTCTTCACTCACCTCTTCCTTCCCCAGGGCTTATCTAACGGAACCGAAGGACGGCCGTCTCTATTCCTGCAACCACTTGCCCAATCCAGCCAATCCTTCATGAGGCCGTGGGATGACCTGAACAGCAATCACTTCCCCTACCTGGGCAGCGGCGGCCGCCCCTGCATCCGTTGCTGCCTTCACTGCAGCCACATCCCCTCGGAAGAAGGAGGTCACATATCCAGCACCTATCCTCTCCCAACCCACCAGCCGTACATTCGCCGCCTTCAGCGCGGCATCCGTTGCCTCCAACAAAGCACACAACCCCTTGCACTCAATCATTCCAACTGCTTGTTGCTGTGCCATGGCTCTAACCCTCCTTTCGTGGAATTTGCAATGGATTCAAAGTCTCTTATTTCCCCGATCCTTTTCCGCTGCCTTTACCCCCGCTGTCTCCCATAAACGTCGCCAAAAGATCCTCATGAGGACGAGGAATGATGTGAGAGCTAATCAGTTCCCCTACCCGGCTCGCGGCGCGGGCTCCGGCATCCACCGCCGCCCGCACACTCCCTACATCTCCCTGAACCAACACGGTGATGTACCCACCCCCAATCGGGATGGTCTTGACCAGGGAGACGTTGGCCGCCTTCACCATCGCGTCACTGGCTTCCACCGCTCCGGTGTAGCCTCTGGTCTCAATCATGCCTAATGCCTCGCTCATAACCCATCCTTTTGTTTTCAGATTTTTAAATTCCAACCATTTGCGTCCCCAAATCTTACTTGATCAATTCACAGGGTGTATCCGGCCGCAACATGCAGGCATTCCCTTCATCCGTATCAATATGCACTTCCAACCGAGCATCCTTACTTACCCGCACAATCACCTTTTCAAACACCAACGCACAGGGTCCCCCCACCTTCAGCTTCATCTCATCTCCATCTTTCACTCCATAGAAAGCCGCATCCTCTGGGCCCATATGGACATGCCGCATCGCCCGAATCACCCCTTCCTCCAATCGATAGAATCCAGCCGGCCCCATTAACATGCACCCCGGCGTCCCCTTGATATCCCCGGACATCCGCAACGGCGCGTCAAACCCCAGGGCAATTGCATCCGTCAACGCCAACTCCACCTGGTTAAAGCTTCGACAGGGGCCCAGGATACGCAGATTGGAAATCACCCGACTCCGAGGCCCAATCAACGTCACGGTCTCCCGCGCCGCAAACTGCCCCTCCTGATACAACCACCGATAAACCGTCAGTTGATACCCTTTACCAAACAACGCCTCGACCGCTTCCTGCGTTAAATGGCAGTGACGAGCACTGACATTCACCACAAGCGGGTTCGGCGCCTGGGCCTGACGCGGAATCGGTTTTCCCAGCCGGCGGTAGACAACCTGCCGAACCAGATGTTCCACCGCAGCCCGATGGATTGTAGGTGCGGTTGTGGCCATAATCTGGCCCAGATCCTGAAAAGAATACGCCACAAAGTCAACAAAAAAATTGCCAAATTCACTCAAATTTTGAAACGATCGAATCACCAATGCGGCCCGAAGAACGCCGAAAACAAATCGAAGCCTACCTCCAAAAGGTCGAATTTGCCTCTCTGGAGGAATTGGCCCACCACGTCGGGGCTTCCCGATCCACGATTCGTCGAGATCTAGCTCTTCTCGAGGCCGCAGGCCTGATCCGACGCACCTACGGCGGAGCCCGAATCCTCAACCCTAAATCCGACGAATTCGCCTTTGTCGCTCGGGACGGCCGTCAAGTTGCTGAAAAAGAGGCCATCGCCAAACAGGTCGTGAAACTTCTCCAGCCTGGTCAAACCATCCTCGTCGATGCCGGGACTACCACGTATCACGTTGCTCGTTACCTCGAGCCCCTCCGACCCCAAATCATCACCAACAGCCTCCCCGTAGCCACCCTCTTTGCCGGCACCCCAACCGTTGAAATGGTTGTGACTGGAGGGGTTCTCTATCCTCGACTCGGCGTCCTGCTAGGTCCTCTGACCGTCGAAGCCCTCAAACACATGCATGCCGATGTCGCTGTGATGGGAGCAGGAGGCATCACCGAAGAGGGTATCACCAACTCCCATAGCCTCCTCATCGATGTCCAGCGGGCGATGATGAAGGCAGCCGAAAAGGTGATCTTCTGCCTCGACCATACGAAACTGGGAAAAAGCTCGATCGCTTACCTTTGTGATTTAGCCGAAGTGGATCTTCTTGTGACCGACAGCAAGGCTGATCCTTCCATAGTGGAACGCCTTAGGAAAAAAGGTCTAGAAGTCTTACTGGCTCCGTTATCAGAAGAAGCGCCCCTCCCTTCTTCCTAAGAACTCCCAAAAAAGAAAGCCCCGGTGGACTGTCTCACCGGGGCTCCTCCTCTCAAATTCCCCTACGGTTGGCCGACCCGCACCCGGTAAAACCGTCTCTGATAATCCAATGCATTGGGATCGACCATCCGCATCTGGTCTGTCTCTGCAATCTTCGTTGCAATAGGCCGCCACGGACCTACCGCCGAATCCGCCGCTTCTAAGACATAAATCTGACCGGGTACTGCAGCAAACCGAATCTCAACTTGACCGTTCATCAGAAGTCGAACTTTTAACCGTGGAGCTTGGTCCGGGCTAGGCGGTACCACCAACGGTAGATGTAGACAGTCGATAAAAGCTGCATCCCACCCTGCCGAGTCGTGAGCATCCTTCACATACCGCCACTCTAAGGTGTGTCTTCCGGCAGGAATCTCAAACCGATACTCCACCCAGTCAATTTCACCTGACCACCGATCAATCCGTTTTCCATCCATATAAAACTCCAGAAAGTCCCATCCTTCCTCCGAGCTGACTTTGTACATGAAACTTCCGGTCCCTGCCCGAAAGTCCGCAGTCAGAATTAGAGAACTAGACTGAGAATCTCCTATTTCCCCGGAACGAACGGAATAGGTCCCCTCTGCAGCCGTCTCATCCGTAATCTCCCACGGGGCATCCCCACCACTCTTCCAAGGCAACCGATCTAGGGTCCCGGATTCAAAATCCTCCGTAGGAGGCACGATGGCAAAGACCGGTTGAATCTCCAGCGGATGCGTTGGAACCAAGGTGATGGGATTTTCCGGTGGAAATGCCTCACTCCCCTCCCAACCGACAAAGGCATAATTTTTGTCTGGGATCGCTTGAATGGTGAACTCTTTCCCGGCTTCTACTGTATACGTCCCTGCGGCTGGATCGGTACGCCCGCCTTCGGCTTCCTGAATCGTCAGGGAAGTCACCGCCGCCGGGGTGAACTTCCACATCAACTGAATCTTTCCTGTTTCTCCACCATATCCGTCTACAGCAATCCGATATTCTGTTCCCTCGACAACAGCAACATCGAGCTCACTGTACCCAGATCCTAGTTCTGCATCATCATTCGCACCTATCAACTGCAATTCATCTACCCGATCCCCTGTGTATACAGCCAATAACGTATCAATTGTGGATTGTTTGGTGGAGAGATGCAGGACTCCGTTTGTGGGAGCCAGCCAGGTCCACCAAATCGAATGTCCCCCTTCATTTCCTGCATGATTCGGTTCTCCGTACTCTTTGGTTGCTCCTTCGTTGCTGGTCCGAATCGCCCCCCTTGTATCTGTCAAATAGAACTCACTGGAAGGGCTGAGGATAGAAACAAACAAATCATTCGGCACTTCTACCGGTTCGTAATAGACCGTTACCTGCGTGGTCCGCGACCGATTCCCTGCCCAATCTTCTGCCCAAACACGAATCGTATTCTGACCAGGCAATAACTTTATTTTTGTCGTCCAATTTGTATCGCTCCCGATCGACTGAGGTGGCTGGCTATTAATCCCGATTAAAACCTCGCGAATCCCCGAAGCACTAGGCAACGGATCATAAACTGTTCCCTGAACGGTAATCTCATCCGAAAGAAACATCTCCCCTTCGTGGGGACTGAGGACAGTCACCAAAGGAGGATATCGATCCGGTTTCCCATCAGGTTCCACTCGCAACCGTACCAGCCCATATTGATCCGGATCCACACTGGCCACCGCAATCCAATAAGTCTTCCCAGCAGTAGCATTAAAGTAAACATATGGCTGAAGGAGCCCATCCACATTATCCGCAGAGACGATTTCATGAAGATTCAACAGAGACTCCCCAGTATAAACAGCCACTATTGCATCAAAACTACTCCCTGCCGTATCCACGATCACCGGTCCCGATTCGGCAGGGGACCATTTCCACCACACCGAATGACTCATCTTCGGAGCCCCTGCATGTAACGGTTCGCCAAATTCTATTGTCGCATATTGATTCGTGCACGTAAGGACATTTTCGCCAAACGCTCCATAGGGCGGGACTTTATCCGCTTTTTCAAAGTTGTCATTCTCTGGAGGACCAACAATATAATAACGGCATATATTAGTGTAGGTATTCTTTCCCGAAGCGGTAATTTGAATTTCAAATTCGAACACATTATCCGGAGGAGGCACAGCATAATCTGTAACATCGACATAGGCACTATAAATATTATCATCCGCCACCTCGTCCGGATCTTCTCCATCATTCTGGAATGTTATCTGCTCCCCTGTATCCAATACCGTAGCCGTTACAGTCGCATTTGTTACAGGGAAAAGATCATTGACGATCACCTGAATCAACACATTGGAAGAAACCAATACCGGACTTTCACAATGAGGAAGCAAACTTACTTCTAAATTTCCATCCGGGGTGGCCATCAAGGCCTTATAAGCATTCAATCGGCCTCCGCTGGCTACCTTCCCTTGCAAGGCTTCAACCGGAACAGCAGAACGAATAATCCGTTCCCGAACTTCCTGCATCGAAGCATCCGGGAAAGCAGACCAAATCAATGCCGCAGTCCCTGTGACAAAGGAAGTCGCCGCGCTTGTTCCATCCCAGATTTCATAGTCTTCGTCGCTGCCGGCCGTGCAGGAATAAATCTGAACCCCTGGGGCAGCCAAATCCACTGACTGAACCCCATAATTCGAGAACGGAGCCAATTTTCCTCCCGGGCCATGGGCTGCTACAGCAATGATATTCTCTAAATCATAAGAAGCCGGGTAATAAGGAATCCGATCATTATCATTACCGTCATTCCCAGCCGAAGCTACAATTAATACTCCATTTGTATTTGCATATTGGATCGCCTCTAACTCAAGCTGATCAAAATTATAACCTCCATAACTCATGTTAATGACTTTGGCCCCCTCATTCACCGCATACCGAATGCCTTCAATCGTATCACTTGTAAATCCTCCTTCATCGCTGAAAGATTTAATCGCCATAATTTGAACGTGCCAGGTAACTCCTACCGCCGGATAGCCATTGTTAGCAGAAGCTCCAATGACCCCTGCCACATGCGTCCCATGACCAATCTCATCCCAAGGATCTCCGCTCCCCGACATCGCATCAATCCCAAACACATCATCAATGTATCCATTTTGATCGTCATCTTTTCCGTTATTCGGGATCTCTCCTGGATTATGCCACATTTGAAGATATAGGTCTTTGTGAGTATATCGCACCCCACTATCGAGGACGGCTACCACTACGTTGCTCGATCCTGTAGTAATATCCCATGCGTTGGTAGGACTTCCGTCCGGGTCCGAAATCACATCCAATCCGGCAATCCCCCCAAAACGTCCTGTATTCTTCAACCCCCAAGTCAGCCCTTCTACATAGGCTTCATCTGTAGGTTCGGTAGCCGTAAGACGATAAAGATAATCAGGTTGGACAACCTGAAACAGACCGGAAAGTTTCAGCAGTTCGATTTTTGCCAATAGCCTCTGGGCGGCCTGCTGAGCACGTACCTCAGGATTGTTTTCTTCCACTACAAAGGGACGGGCAATCTCTAAAACCCAGATACGAGGATCTGTCTTTAGCTCTTTTACAACCCGAAACCCTGCATCCTGTAGATCTTGAAGCACCGCCGCCGACCGTGCCGGCTGGAGACGATTCCATTTTACTAAAATCCGCCGCGCATGGGCATAACCTGGGCCCAGGGGAACAATTTCCCCTCGCCCACCCTGCGCCCAAACGGTCCAGGTCAGTGTAAAAAGAAGAAGACATACAATCTTGATTAAATTCCAGACAAGTTTTCTCTTTCCCATAAGCCGTCTCCTCCCACGGCAAAGTCCTGGATTATTTTCCTGGTTCATATGAAACTCGGAAATATCGTTCTTGAACGTTGGTAGAAAGAGGAATCTCTGTCTGAATCTCTTCCGCCTGCGATGCATCATGCCGAACCTCCTGAACCACAGACCACTCCGGATGGATCAAAGATGAGGTAGCCTCAATTTGATAGGTAGTATTAGCGGCTGCCATCCATGATAATCGTACGGTCCCGTTGGGCGTCACTTCAATCTTTCGAATCCGAACTCCATCGAATGGATGAAGATCGTATGCATTTCCAATCCCGTCGGCATCCGAATCAATCGCCGGATTGTTTCGGAAGAGGCGATTCACCATCAACACCTCTCCATTATGCAAGACTACGGGAATCGAACTATTTGGGCCTGCATAGTTTACATAAATCATCTGTCCCGGAAACGCATTGGTCAGGATCTCCGGCGGCACATTTGCATCGGCAAAGTAAATCTTCAGAGAAGGATCCAGGTGAATTGTTTCGGTAAGATGGGCAGCCGCAATGGGGCCTAATACCAGCCGATCGACATACATTGCATTCTTTTCGCCTGTTCCTCGAAGCACCAATTCACTCTGTTGTTGGGGATCTAATTCTAGGATTCCAACGGCTAAGTTGTTTGTAAATCCTTCCACCCGAGGCCCTCGATCTTCACCCGGCCATTCGCTTTCCACCAACTGGAACGGAGCCGCATGCAGAAGGATGCGGGTTCCCAGCAGATCTCCCTGCTGCGGTTTCACAGGAATATGGATTCCCTGGGAAGCCTCGATTAGATTTTCAGCTGGCCCTCCATTATCCGTAAGTATATCTGTTACATTGAGAATGACAGCTCGTCCGGCTAAGTTTGTTGATCGACGAAGTTTGAGTTGCTGCGCGGTCAACTCAATATCACTCAATGTCTGTAAAACACTATGATCCAGTTTTATATCATCGGCTTGAATTTCAATCTTTCCTAAGGTAGGAACCACCTGAATTTGCCCGTCGAGGCTTTCCATAAAGGATCCACAACCGAGCCATCCACTGTTCTCAAAATGTTTAGTCAAAATCCGAATCGCGGAAGCAACATTAGTCCCATAATTGACAAAGGAATCGTAAGGTACGCCTCGATCTAACCCACAAATGATTTCGTCCCGAACGCCCAGGATTCCGTAGTTGGTTAAAGAAAGGAGATGGGGGGCCACCGAAGCATTCCATTCTGTTGCCCCTGTGGGGATACCCACTGACGAATATTCTCCTAAGATCAAGGCAGCACCTCGGTCAATTGTTAATGTTTTGGAATCGACGTATAGGCTTTGTTTAATTCGAGTTGTATCTGTTACAAACAGATTTGTACACATTGTTCGCAAACCGGTGATAAAACTTGGAGCCCGGGACCGCAAGCTACTTGCGTCCACAAACATCACATGAATCCCTACGTTAATCACATTGGTGGTAATCACATTAGTAGGAACATAGTTCGTAACGGTGATAGTCCCCCCTTGGCCGTCGTCGATATTTGTAACTACTGGAGCATTGGTCAGTGTATTGACCTCAAGATTCAACCGATTTGTCCAGACCGCACTCCAAGCCATAATCTGTCCGGCGAACCGTTGAACCTGTGGGATTACCAGGCTCTGTAGACGCAGAT
Organism: uncultured Verrucomicrobiota bacterium; assembly: GCA_964492575.1. Classification (GTDB taxonomy): domain Bacteria; phylum Verrucomicrobiota; class Verrucomicrobiia; order Limisphaerales; family CAZBKV01; genus CAZBKV01. The sequence goes on from CAZBKV010000010.1 coordinate 10,730, forward strand.
TTTCATTGGTTGTCCCAATTTGGTAAAAGAGATAGGGGGCATCAATCGCAGCGTCTCGAGTGCTTATGAGATTGTCGGCATGGATTACCAAAGCCCCTTCTCCACGCAAACGGGTTCGCTCCAGATTTAGGTTTTTAGCAAAGATTTCTACTCGTCCGGATCGATTCGTATCAGAAGCGCCGGGAACATTAGGTACGGCACGAACGACATTGGTAATTTCTGCTCCTAAAGCAGCATAAATATTTGTTACCACATCATATTGATACCCCAAAGAGGTTACGATATTAGTGAATACATTGGTTGTGTTATTCACTACATTAGTGATAATATTGGTTGTGGTAACGCCTCCTGTATTATAAATCAATTCCGATAAATTCGTCCGGAACACAGCATTTGTGGGAAAGCCCATGGCAAATTCCATTGGCATATTTCGGGTCAATTCATAACTTCCTGCCCGATAGGGCATCCCTCCAGTAATCATATTAGTAGCTACTGTGCGATTTGTCTCGGAAGCCAACCGATCGATCAAATAAATAGTGATCAAATCTTGTCCGGCATCAACCACATTTGTAATATTTACAGCCAACTGAAGAGTAACTGTATTAAAGGCATTGGATGGATTGGAACTAGGATAAAAATTCACTTGAGGATAGATATTGGTATCTTGAAGGCTTACAAGGACCACTTGAATGATCCAATTGGTAGGATTCACCTCATTAGTATAAACGAACGAATAAGGATCTGACAATGTAAAACTTATAGGGGTACATATAGTATTTAGCATAACATTCGTTGTACAATGAGGAGGAGCGGTAGCAGAAAGCGTGCCCGCATAACTGGTCACCAACGCAGAAGTGGCCATTCGAGGGCTAAGTGTTCCAATTCCCCAGTATTGATCGTGAATCCCTTCATCTGGCCAATATTGATTTCCTATCTGCCAACCGCTCCCCATTAAGATTGGATCCACCCCAATTCCACTTCGAGATAGATCAACATCTTCTCCAATAATTTGGATTAGGCCATCATGGCTTGTCGTGAGAACACCTCGATTAATAATCTTTTTTGCATGGATCCGGATTAAAGGAGGGCTAAAAATCGCGATTCCTTCCCCCATAGAGCTGCCACCAAAAATGAGAGCACCGGCAGCGTTAACAAAGACCTCTGCGGCGGATCGAATTCCCTGATTATCGATCGTCTCAAAATTAAAACCAGGGAACCCTCGCATCTCTCCGTAATTTGTGAAATAACGGGTATTGCTAAATTGATAGGCGTCATCCAAAACCGACACCCCGAAGTATCCATAGTTGATAAATCGTTCCGCATCAATTTGGGGGGTATTAGTAATCGTTCCATAATTGATGTAGACCGGGGCGGTTTCGGCCCAACCACTCACAACAAGGAAAAAGGCACCCACTAATCCTATCTTCAATCGAGTCATAGAGTTCAACGTTGTTTTTCGGTTCTGCATAGCAGCCTCTTCAAATGATAACCTGACTCGTTTTTCTCTTTTTTATGGACTTGTAGATCCGGTTCCTATCGATCCGGTTCCTCCACTATAGTAAGTGGAACCTCCAGAGGTGGTTCCTCCACCACCGAAACCACCTCCACCGCCAAAGCCACCACCGCCTGTTTGTCCTCCTTGGGTGACTCCTGTTTGAACAGGTTGGAGTAAAAGTAAGGGGGCTAACCACGGATTGGTTTCTTTACTTGTAGCACCACCGGTTAAAACAAGATCTTCGATTTCCTTAATCGAGGTCCCACTGGGATATACCACCGGTTCATTGGTTGTCCCATCATAGGAGCCCCACCAGACATAAACATACGCGTTGGTCTGCCCAGTCCCAGGTAGATTCTCATATACTCGGCCGCATTTGGAAAAGATGATCTGCGTGGGCAATGTAATCAAACCTGGTCCATCCAACTGAACTGCTCCATTAATTGCGTCTAGATTTTGGAAATTCATCGTCCTAGAGACCAATGCTCCAAGATTCGTCGCAGCACCAAAATCCTGGGCGGCAAAAAGGAGATCTGGGCCTGTCGTAAGGACTCGATCTACTACTTGCTTATGAATCACATTGTTTGTGACATAATAGTCTACCCATCGATTTGTTACCGGGACCCAAGCTCCCAACATGCTATCGTAATCTACCCTTATGAAATGAAACTTATCGATCCCCGGTCGTAAGGAAGTTGTGACAAGAAGATTGGTTCCGAAGAGGTTGGGGCTGACCACGTTTGTGGCGCCCGGGGCCGCCCAGGGGTTTCCCTCTTGGCTTGAATCGATGATGCCAAACGTCTCTTTGGCCCCCATCGGGGCCAGGGTAGTATTTGCCGCCATCGTTTCTACGTTGAAGTTCTGACGACGGTAGATATAGCGCAGCCCTCCTATATCGTCACGGGTCAGTCCAGTAATATAATATCCTGGGGAAAATAGGATGGCCAGGGCTGGGGAATCGACGGTTCCCCCGCCCATATTTAGAGCGGAAACGGACGTGAGAGAGGGTTGAACGGGATCTACGGGAATCTCTACTGCTTCCCAAATCTCTGGGTTTGCAGAAACTTGAAGGAAGGTGTAAGTGTAGAGAACGCCGTTCACATAAGGAGTAGGTTCAAAAGTTACAGGATCAAAGTTTCGTTGGACGATTTGTCCGATTCGGATATTGTCTTGAGTAATAAGGCTGCGGAGAGTCCAAACATATCGTTCTGCTGGGGCAAGCCCAAGTTGTTCTAAGATTAAGGCGGCTGCCCATGTTTTTAAATCCAAGAGATTCAGGGCGCTGGCTCGGTAATTGACACGGCGGGTAATCAGAGGAAATTCATGAAGATCGGCACTCATTTGGGAGAAGGGGGGAAGATCGTTAAACATCTTAATCGCCTTTTCTACCTCTTCCACCCCTCGTTGTCCGAAGTAATTTAAGAAGGACTCATCAAAAGCATAGACAATTACAGGAATATTAATGCGATATTCCTCCCCAAGGTTCATCGGGCCGCCTACATCGTCCCCCAATTGATATCCGATTTGTTCGGTCTGCCAGTTTGGGAACGGTCCTAACAATGAGAATGCCTGAAGAGTGACGGCACCGAACCAGCTAAGGACCGCAACCCAGAGAAGTTTGATTGGATTTTGATAATATCCCATACGCCAAACCTAACGAATTCTGGTTACTCGATAGTAACCAAGCTGATCCTTTGGTTGAATTACCACCGACATGGTGGAAGAAGGAGCCAACATGGGGCCGGCCACATCCTTCCATGTATGGAGATCCGAAGAAGCTTCCACCCGATAGAGAGAGCCGGGGATCGCGTTCCATTCCAGAACCAATCCAAAGGGTCCGGGCACTAACCGAATGCGTAAGATACTATCAGGGTCGGTAGGATCTGTTCCAGCTAAAAACTCCATTCGATTGGAAGCCCCGTCTCCATCACTGTCTTCATTGGCTTCCGGCCAATCGGACGGGTTAGGGCCCCAGTACTGACGTTGCCAGTCCCACCCCCATGTCTGAGCCATCGCTGCGTCAGAGACTGGGGAAATTCGGCCATCCGCAAGTTTATAGGCGATTTTTACCATATGGCTGCTTCCAGGAATTAAATTTGTAAGTTTCCAGTAGAGATTTGTGGTGGACAGTGGGGTTTCTGCTCCGTCTATATAAACCAGATAGGTGACTCCTTCTTGACCTCCTGCGCGCGCCCAGCTTGCGAGAAGAGTTCGCGAATCCAACGGAATTAAGGTAGGAGTCTCTGGCTTAGGCAAGCTCTCCTTAAAGGTATATTGTTGGGCCAGGATTTCAAAGCTCCGCATGCCTCCCACAAAGGAACTCCATGCTGCTAAAAAGCCTTTTTCCCCCAAGGCGGCCACGGTAGGGAAGATCTGTCGACTGACAAATGTATGATTAACCCGGAATTCATCTCCTAGGGGTCTTCCTTCCAGATCCAAAAACCGGCCGTACACCTCTTCCCACGAGTTATCCTGCCCTAACGAGGTCCAAACCACCATCAATACCCCGGCAGAGGCTGCTAACTGAGGAGCGTATTGATCCCCTAAGCGAAATTGGTTCACAATTTCTTCTTGCTCCTGAAGAGGGGTTCCATCCAATTGATATCCTCGAAGGACCACATCCCAACGATTAGTAGGATCATTTATCCCCCTCTCACTCCAAGCGATGAAGAAGGGGCCTTGGGGAGTGGCCAAAATCGTTGGGTTGGCACAGATATTGGTTGTTGCATTGACACGGACTTCTCCAATCAGCGGATGACCATCGGGGCTAAATCGGCGAGCGACAACATCTACGCTGTAAGGGAAACTTTGATTTTCGCTCACCCAGACTGTAACGAAGGTTCCATCTTTTAACGCCGCGACTGCAGGATTTCTTTGGTTATAACTTGTAAACATATTAACGGGAAATTCATCCGTTAAGGGCTGGCCTTTCGGACTAAAGAGGCGTCCATAAACCCCCTGGAGACTTCCATCTTGCCCGAGACTGGACCATACGATGACCAGATTTCCATTTTGAAGTCGGGCAATCTTAGGGGTGATCTGAAGCCCAGGGGTATATTGATTTACTCGGGTTTCAGGGCCTAAGAACAAGCCATTGGGTTGAAGGATCCGTAGGTAGATATCTCGATCCAACGCATCTCCGCTTTCCCATACAATGGCGATTCCTCCCTCAGGAAGAAGGGCGGCATCTGGATTTTGTTGATCGGCTTGCGTCGTTTCATTGACCCGGAACAGTTGGGAGGGGATGGGAGCTAAGTAACGATTTAGAACCTGCACGCCGATCCCCTGCCCTTTTGCATCGATGGCATTATCTTCCCATACGATATAAGAATGGGTTTGACCGAGGACCAAGCGACAGTGAACTTGGTCTCCGGGGAGTCGAGAGGTAAGCGGATATTCCCCTCCGCTAGGAGTTGGTGTGGCAACGGCAAGAAGGCTACCTACCCCTATACTAATCCCACTCCATAGAAGCCTTTGCCTTCGATTGACTCTTTTGCCGCCCATGTTCATTTACCGATCTTTTAATTTTAGGTCTTTATGGCTGAGCAGTTGAAGTTTGAGTGACGGAGTTGGTGCTGAGAGGGGTAACTGTCACAGGCGTCGGATTCCCGGTAGAAGCCGGGAATGGGGCGCTTGGACTGCTGGTGGTGGTATATGCGGAAGAGGCAGAGACAGTATTTGTGACTATTTGATTATCAATGGGGCCAATGGGAGCAAAGGGAACTTGAGGAGGGATTTTATTCGGATCATATGGGAGATTATTCGGATCGTTCACCCGATTTCCGGCAGGATCAATGATTGTTGGGGTCACGAAGATCACAAGATTTTTCTTAATACTCGATTTTCCTTCGCTTCGAAACAGACGCCCCACTAAGGGAAGATCCCCTAAGACCGGGATACGGTCTTTGATTTTTGTCACCGTTTCGGAGATCAAACCTCCCATGACAATGGTCTGACCATCCCATACGATGGCAGTAGAAACGATCTGGCGCACCCGAAAGCGGGGCAAAGGCACTGGTGCCGCAATGTTTCCCACCACCGATTGGAATTGTCCTGGATCATCATATCCGAGAAATTCGGTGATAGTAGGAACGAGGGTCATCTGTACTGTGTAGCCATCAGCCGAGACGTAAGGAATCACGTCTAAGGTAGGGCCTAGAGGCACCTGTGTGGTCACAGGCGTAATGGCGGCCAAAGGTTGTGCTTGTTGAATGACCTGGGCCTGAGCGGTTTGCAAGACCGCTATCCCACCGATCCATACTCCCCACCAAAGAATTCGTTTCATCTTTCTCCTCTTCATAAGTCGATTTTCTTGTTTATTTTATGGAGTAGTAGTCACGGTACCTCCACCTCCTGCGGTTCCTCCCACGCCTACTGTGGTACCTACCGTTCCCACTGCAGTACCGCCACCATATCCGTATCCACCATAGTAAATTCCAGCGGTCCCGCCACCGTAGGCGCCTGTCTGGCTAAAGGTTACGATGGTTCGCAGATCGGTAACTTGGATTTGGGCCTGCCGTCCGGAGACCGTCGTGACCTCTGGAGCTGCTAATACGTCCACCCCTCTCCGTTGCTCTAAGGCCCGAAGCACGACCCGGAACTGCGGATCCGTTAAAATTCCGGTAAAGGTACCCACTACCGGAACGGCCGACCCTCCTACCG
>CAZBKV010000010.1:16896-17356 GCA_964492575.1 uncultured Verrucomicrobiota bacterium
ATTTGGAAGCTGAGAAGGCATTCCAAACTCACCCGGAAAGACTCCATACGGATTGGCCCGTGTTGGTCGACCTGCATAGCTTGGAGCCGTTCCTCCTTGGAATCCTATTCGTCCTCCTGCCATCAGAAAGTTGCCCAAAAACCAGTCAAATCCGAGTGCTTTGGCATCCTCCTGACCGATTTCTACAAAACGGACCTGAATACGGACCTGATCCGGTATCTCATTCAACGCCTGCATCGCCTTTTCAATGATATCTAAATCCTCTAATGTAGCTCGAACAAGCAGGGTTCCTGTGCGATCATTAAAGAAGACAGCTTTGCCTGTCACACTTTGGTATGCGACTCCTGCCTGTGCAGCAGGTCCGGTGAGTACATTCGGCCCCCCCAGATCTACCCCTGCTGCAGTAAAGTAAGCCCGGACCATATCGTTTAGCGTTGCGGTATTCAGTCTGCCGGTTACA
>CAZBKV010000011.1:0-8843 GCA_964492575.1 uncultured Verrucomicrobiota bacterium
GTGGTGATTACTTCGGGGACCTTTATGCGTGGGCTTTTGCATTTTGGGATGGTTCGGATTGAAGGGGGTAGGGCAGGGGAATCGGCGGCCAAGCAACTTTCGGAGTCCTTGAAGGCGGTTGGGTTAGAGTTGGGGCGGTTTAAGACGGGGACGCCCCCGCGGCTCCATCGGCGGAGCATCGATTGGTCAAAAGTGCAGGAGCAACCCGGGGACGAACCGCCGCCGTTCTTCAGCCATTGGATCGACGAAATGTTCCACGTGGAACATTCGGAACGTTCCGATTCCCCTTACCCTCCCGGTTCGGTCCTTGCCCGAGTCGGCCGTCAGCTCCCCTGCTATATCACCTGGACCACGGAACGAACAGCCGAAATCATCCGTTCCAATCTCCACCTCTCTCCGCTTTTTTCCGGAATCATCCAAGGGGTCGGACCCCGTTATTGTCCCTCGATCGAAGACAAGGTCGTCCGCTTTGCCGATAAACCCGCCCACCAGCTTTTCCTCGAACCCGAAGGCGTCGATACAGAGGAGATCTACGTCAACGGCTTCTCCACCAGCCTTCCCTACGAGGTCCAGATCGATATGGTCCACTCCATCATCGGCTGTGAACATGCCGAGATCATGCGCCCCGCCTATGCCGTGGAATACGACTATGCTCCCCCGACCCAACTCTACCCCTGGCTCGAAACGAAATGTTGCGAGTTCCTCTTCCTCGCCGGCCAGATCAACGGAACCTCCGGTTACGAAGAAGCCGCAGCCCAGGGGATCATGGCCGGGATCAACGCCGTCCGACGTCTCCAAGGAAAATCCCCCATCGTCCTTCGTCGTGACCAGGCCTATATCGGGGTCCTGATCGACGACCTCGTCACCAAAGGGACAAACGAGCCCTACCGCATGTTTACCTCGCGGGCCGAGTATCGGCTCCTCCTTCGCCAGGACAATGCGGATGACCGGATGTGTCCTCTCGGATATGAATTGGGTCTTCTTCCCAAACATCGCTACGAACGCTATCGCCAGAAACGAGCCCTGGTCGATGCCGAATTGGAACGACTGGCTAAGACACGGGTAGGAGGACAGACCTTGGAGGCCTTACTCCGACGGCCGGAGGTCCATTATAAGGATCTTCCCGGTGCCCGGACGGATCTTCCCGAAGAAGTGATTCGGAAGATCGAGATTGAAATTAAGTACGCAGGTTACATCCAGCGGCAGCTGGCGGAGCTGCAACGGTTTCGGGAGCTGGAAGCGAAGGAGATTCCGGATTGGCTCGATTACGATGCCATTCCTGGCCTCCGCATCGAAGCCCGCCAGAAATTAAAACAAATTCGTCCTCGCACCATCGGCCAAGCCTCCCGCATCTCCGGCGTTTCTCCCGCCGATCTGAGCCTGGTCATGGTCTGGATCAAACGCGGCAAAGCGGCCTTAAAAGCTGCTCAGGAACGAGCAAAGGAAAGGTGAAAACGAAACCCTTCCCCAGAACATGGAGCAAAAGAGGTCGGGAGAGAGAACTCTTCGAGGAGTCCAGAGGATAAAGCTTAAATCCACTTGGGGTCTTGAGGAGGGGGTAAAGGCGCTTCGATCACTGAAGACATCTAGCTTGGAGATTCCCACCACCCTGACGATGGAAAGGAAATCAGAGCTGGCCAAAAATCTCGGGGTTAGCGGCTCTCCCCTTTATATCTTTTCTTACCTCTAGTCCCTCTTTGGCTTTATCGGTCCAATGTAGCCATGGGCTACAACAATTTGGTCAAACCATACCCTGCTCACGTACCCTTCTGGGGCGTCCGTAATGTAAAGCAAAAGCCACAGGAAATTGATCTTCAACCTCTCGTCCTTACGCCATCGAAACCCTTCAAACGGAGCCCCTTCATCAGGCACAACAAACGTCTCTCCTCTTCTTTTCTGTTCATTCCACCGAATACCTTTCACACCCTTGCCGGGCGCATATCGGATCAGCTTGTTGATGGGCCATACGTTCTTGGGAATAAATTTATCGTAAACCCATACTCCTCTCGGAAAGCCCTCTCCCAGGTGACTCACTAACTTGCCATTAATCCATAATGCCAACTCGCCATTTCGCTCTGTGACGGGCTGGTTCAGTTTCACCATCAGTTCTACACACGTCCACTGCCCACGTTGGACCTTAAGCCTTGGGTCTCGGATGAAACTGTTTCCCCAGGTCTTTCCTGCCGGTGGGCTGCCGCGCATCTCCATCCAGTAAGTATAATAGTCCCACACCCATGCCTTACCGAAAGGCTCAACGCCTATGGTAAACCTTTCGTCACCTCGTGGACGTTCTCCCGCGCCTCCCTGGGGCCATTTCGTTGGCGGATAGTAACCCCCTACGTGGAAGAAATGGTGGATGGGAAAACAGTCGGGATGAAACTTCACGTAGAAGCGAACGAAGATTTTGGCGTACCCAGGGAGGAGTCTTCGGTAAAGATGCCCGCCGGTGCCCTTTCCACCTACGTGTGTCATAAGCAGCGATTGCTTGCCTGAACTGCCCGCAGGGACTTCATCCGAAAAGGACAGGATTTCGCGAGCCCTTACACTCTCCCATCGCTGGAACAACTCATTCAGTGTGGCCTCTTCAAAGTCCTCCACAAAAATAACCGCAGGATCGTTTTCTATGCCCTTATCGCCTGGGTATTTTGCCGCAAGCCCGTAACCCTGCGGAAGCGTCTTCCGGACTGGAATTTCTGTCTTCTTGCTATTACCATCAGGCTGGCAATGCCCACACAGGCAAGCTGTAAAGTAGACCCCAACGGCCGCTATACATGTTCCGAAGGTAATCCTCCTTACTCTTTGCATTTTGTTCACCTCTGCCTTTTGCTCAGTTGTCTCTTATCACCGACACCCAACCATTGCGATAGATTTCTTTTTCCGCTTTAAACGCCTTACCCTTCCGTTGTTCCTTCACAAGCGCCGACTCCTTCATCTTCCCTCCACCGGAAACAGTTTGTCTACCCCTTATGAAGATGTTTTCTCTTTGCCTTTACTGTTTAGTGGGCTGCTGATTGGAAGGAATATTGAACAACAACCATCTGGCGATCCTTTCTTCTTGGTTTGACATAAGAGGGGATTTGTACGCTGGAATAAACTAGCTTCGTTATTATATTGCCATCGATAAAGGAAGCTCTTCACTCTTTTAGTTTTAACTCATATACAAAAGGAAGAAGGTGCCATTCCTCTAGCCCCCGTCGATAACAATATCCCCAAAAAATCTATTCTCCTTCTACGAAATTTGCTCCCAACAATGAAGCTTCCCAGGAAGTGATCCTGTTCGATACACTAAGCAAGTTAGAAGGGCCGCAACGATCTATATTATGAAGAAGAGTACTGGCAATAATATTCCAAAACCGGGTGATCTTCTGGAAGGAGACCTCTGGCCTGAGCCGGTGCGCGTGCCGACCGTTCAGCCGCTTGGAAGCAACATCAAGATCGAAGCTGTCGGCACAAAGACGCAACAGTTTTACCCATTCACCTTGAATGAAGAGAAGCTGGGTCATGTGCGAACGGTCGTCGAAACAGGACGCGACTTTGGTGGACGCGGTAAAGCCTTCTTTCTGGCGATGGAGGCCCATCGCATCCGTTATGCCCATCAATTTCTGTGGGGTTCTAATGTACTTTCGTTTGAGCGTGTGTTTGATTGTGAGGCTTTACCTATGGTCTGGGATTATGGCGAAGTGAATCCGCTGAGCGAAACACGAGGAAGCTGGAATTTGGAAAGTATCAATAGGGTCTTTCTCTATCTTACTCAGATTGGTTCCTCTTCGCCGGTCACCATGCCTCATGGCATCACCCTTTTGCAAACCGACCGCGGCCCTAAGCAACGCAACGACTCAGAGTTAGGAGGTGAACAATGAAAAGCTTTGAAGAAATAAAACATATACTCCAGCGGCATAAAGAGGAACTGAGAGCCAAATATAAAATTAAAGAGATTGGTATTTTTGGCTCTTATGTGCGTGGTCAGCAGAAGAAGCGAAGTGATGTAGATATTCTTGTAGAGTTTGAGGAGGTTCCGGGACTCCTTAAATTCATCGAGCTTGAAGATTACCTGTCGGGGCTTCTTGGTGTTAAAGTGGATCTTGTCCGTAAGAAGTCCATTCGGGAAGAGTTGCGGGACACAATTCTTAATGAGGTCGTCATGGTATGAAACGACAATATCTCCTGTTTATCCAGGACATCCTTACAGCGATAGAGAAGATAGAGACATTCGTCGGGACAATGACTTTCGAGGAATTCCTTGGCGATGAAAAGACTAAGAGTGCTGTGGTGAGGGAGCTTGAAGTCATTGGCGAAGCTACAAAACATATTCCTTCACATATTAGAAGAAAATATCCCAATATCCCTTGGAGCAGCATGGCAAAAATGAGGGATAGGCTGGTTCATGGGTATTGGACTGTGGATTATGAGATTGTATGGAAAGTCATCCCTGAGGAACTGCCGGAGCTAAAACCAAAGATGGAGGAAGTGAAACAAAATGAAAGCACATGTTGAAGTTCTTTGAGCGGGGTGTCAGCGTTTCGGGCGAGCATGGGGTTGGGCTGGCCTTCTCTCTTCTCAAACTTTCCTCATACTACTTAAAAAGCACTAAAATTTTGCTATGACCATCAGAACGAAGTCCTTTTTGAAGACTTTTTAGGTCTCTTAAAGGCAAAGGAAGAAAAGTAGAGCAGATTGAGGAATCATCAAAAGAGTAGGGTATGAAACAGGATGAAGTCAAAGTGGGCTTTTCTTCGGAAGAGGAGAAAATGGTGTCTCGTGCCCAGGGGTGTCTGTTGGGGCAGGTAGCGGGGGATGCGCTGGGGAGCTTGGTGGAATTTCAAACCCCGGAGCAGATTTCTCAGAGGTACCCAAACGGGGTTCGGGATATGGTTCATGGTGGAACCTGGAATACTCTTCCGGGGCAGCCGACCGATGATTCGGAGATGGCGTTGGCCTTAGCGCGCATGCTGGTCGAGCATGGGGGATATGACCCGGACAAGGCCAGAGAGGCTTATTTATTCTGGTTGCGATCGGGTCCGTTTGATTGTGGAATGACCGTGCGCGGTGGGTTGCTGGGAACGCCCAATCCCGACAGCCAGGCCAATGGTGCCTTGATGCGAATCAGTCCCCTAGGGGTTTTTGGGGCGAAATATAACCTGCAGCAGGTAGCCGAATGGGCCAAACAGGATGCTGCATTGACTCATCCTCATCCGGTTTGCCAGCAGGCAAATGCTTTGTTTGCTATGGCCATTGCGTTGGCGGTTCGTACCGGGGTAGGGCCGCGTGAGCTCTATAACCAGATTGTACAATGGGCAGAGGGAATGGGGGTTGAGGATGCTCTTTTCGAGGCGATCATTGGTGCGGCGGAGGCGCCTCCTCCAGACTACGTCCACCAGCAGGGGTGGGTTTTGATTGCTTTTCGGAACGCCTTGTGGCAGCTTCTCCATGCTCCAAACCTGGAGGAAGCCATCGTGGATACCGTGATGCGCGGAGGCGATACGGACACCAATGCTGCCATTTGTGGGGCGCTTGTTGGGGCGGTGTATGGACGGGATGCTGTTCCGGAACGCTGGACTGCCTGTATATTGAATTGCCGTCCGGAACATGGAAGGCCGGGGGTAATGCATCCTCGCCCAAGACGTTTCTGGCCGACGGACATTTTGGAACTGGCACAAAAGCTCGTCACAACCACAAAGCGAGCGGGAGCGTAGGCCGTGGCTGGAGGAGCGGCTGGAGCTCTGAGTCTACCTTACCTTGGGGATACGGGAGCTATTTTATGGTAGGCGCGCTGTCCCAGCGCGCCGAAGATAAAACAAACACTTTGCGGCGGCCTAAGGACAGACCACCCTACCTTTTTCTTATCCCTTTGGGAGGCAGAAATTTGAGGGATGCCGCGTTTTATTCTTTAACCCCCAGATCTTCCATTGTTACGACCGGGATGTCTTTCTTGGCGGGTTCGCGGAGGGGTGGGGTGCGAGTACGGTCGTAGGTGTAACCTTTTTCCGGATCCAGCGGCCAGAGGAGTGGGGCCAGGTTCATTACAGTGGCCTGGAAGCCCTGGATCGTCGCTTGCATGTTGCCAGTATGGGCGCTGTTTGCCGCTTCGTTTTCAATGACAAACGGTCCCTGGTATCCCAGCTCTAACAGGGTTTCTACAAACGCCCGCCAGTCCATACTGTCATAGCCGCCGAAACCGGGGAGCATCGGTTCGTAATGATGGCGGTCCCATTCATTTTGTGGGATCGGCACTCCGGCTTTCTTGGCCAGTTCCGGGTCGACCCATTGCATGGGATACAACGCTCCCCAATGGATCCGTGCTTCGTTTTGAAGGATTCGGGTTCCTTTGACATGAATGCGATGGATTCGGGACAGATCGCTGGCACGGATGACATCGACTGGATCGATGTTCTGCCAGACGTCGTGGGATGGATCGTATGTCTCGCCATGGGCCCGGCTGGGGATAAGAGCGTACATCAACTTTCGTGCCGCCAACGTGGCCGGGAGGTTATTGTATGTGACCGGTGTGGTCGGGGGCATCCATCCTTCCATCGGACAGTTTTCGTAAAGGATTGTGACACCTAGGTCTTCGGCGTACCGGATGATGGGTTCAAAGACCCGTTTGTATTCCATCAGGTTTTTCTCAAAGCCTCGATCTTGGATGCCGAGTTCGTAGTTATATCCGACGAAGGTTCCGACCTTGACGTCGTTTTCGTCCCCGCCGCACAGGTGTGCGATGCGGATGAGCCGGAGGATATGGTCCTGGTTCTTTCGGCGCTCGGCCGGGTCGCCTCCGATCATATTATCGTAGGCTCCCAGCGAGAACCGGAGCCCGTGCTGGTTCATCTTTTCGACCAGACGGGCGGCATCGTCCGGACCAAAGTTTTCGTAGTCCAGATGGGTGGCGACGTGGTCTTTTCGTGTCCCATCCCGTCGGAACACACAGATCTCCAATCCCTGGGCGCCGATCTGGACGGCCAAATCAATGATCTGATCCAGCGTCCAATCTTTAAACGCCGAAGTCATTAACCAGATGGGGTTATTCATCGCGCTCATGGTTTCCTCCATGTAGGTTAGGTTTTCGATTTGCAGTTTTAGATTTCCGGTAATTCATATGGTTTTCGACGGGGACGATCCAGATATTCATTAGCCTCTGGATCCCCAATAAAGACCTCAGCGATAGGGTCCCACCGAAGCCGGCGGCCCAAAAGTCGGGCAATATTGCCTAGGTGACAAATCGTAGCGGAACGATGACCTATTTCGGCATCGGCAACCGGCCGTTTCCGTGTCTTAATGCATTCCAGCCAGTTGAGTATGTGGTTGTCGCTGCGGTAGAGGCGAATTTTAGGATTTTTGATTCCTTCACGGGCAAACTCCGGCGGATCGGTTTCGAATTTACCGTGGTCGATTTTAGCCTTTCCGCGTTCACCGATGAAGATGGCACCGCCCATCGGGCCGTTACCTAGTTCCATAATGATGTCGCCTGGATATTTAAAGAAGACCTTCGGCTGGCTGCAGATCTTGTTGCCTCGGTCGCGTGATTCTGGACGGGTATAGACCGGTGGTTTCAACGGCGGACCTTCGGTCCAGACCTCAATCGGACCGCTTTCGTCCATTCCCAGTGCCCACTGCACTTGATCAAAGCCGTGGCTTCCCCAACCGGTCATTTCGCCTCCGGAGAAATCGCGGAAGGAAAGCCAGCCGGGATTGCCTCGCGGGACTTGAATGTCTTTGTTATAGGGCGTGACCGGGGCCGGGCCCAGCCACATGTCCCAATCCATCTCTGCCGGAATCGGTTGTTCGGGCAAACGACAGATCCATGGACTCGGATAGTTATACGCAATGATGCGATGGATCTTTCCTAGCCCCCCGTTGCGGATGAATTCACAGCCTCGACGGTTTGCGGACATGGACCGCTGCTGGCTTCCGGTTTGGAAGACCCGACCGTATTTTCGAACTGCCTGAACAATGAGCCGCCCTTCCCGAATGGTGAAGCTCATCGGCTTTTCCACGTACAGGTCCTTACCGGCTTGGCAGGCATGGATGCAGAGGATCCCGCGCCATTGTTCGGGAGTAGCGATGATCACAGCGTCGACGTCTTTTCGATCCAGCAGATGGCGATAGTCTTGATAGACGGCTGCGTTGAACGGTTTGGCGACTTTTCGTGCATGAGGCAGGTATACATCGGCCACGGCGACCACACGGGCAAGGGGCATAAATTTCAGATAACCGACTACTTGCCCTCCTCTTCGGCCTACGCCGATCCCACCGATGCCGATTCGTTCATTCGCTCCCGGGCGGCCTGGAGTCCCTAAAACGCCGGTAGGAAGGATCATCGGAGCGGTTGTCAGGGCACCTCCTACTGCCAGGCAGTTCCGGACAAACTGGCGGCGGGTCCACTTAGCGCCGGACTGGTTGGATTGTGTATGTTTTTTCATAGGCAGGTAGTTTCTTCGATTTTGAGGCAATTGTAGGAGGAAAAAGCCCAGGAAGCCAAGCAGGGAGCTTGAAGAATTCTCTGTTAGCCCTGGTCTTTTTGAGAGGCAGCAAAAGAGGAGGGCTCACAAAGGGCGGGAAGGCCGGTGGATGGGATTCGTTTTAGGATAGTATCGCGCTTTTCCCAGGCGGGATCGGGGTTGGGATGGTCGATGTTGTAGTGGAGACCGCGGCTTTCGGGGCGGGCTCGAGCCGAGGCAATGATAAGTTGGGCAACGGTGGCAATATTCCGCAGTTCCAGAAGATCGGAGAACGGTTCGTATTCCCAGTAATATTCCTGAATCTCTTCCTCTAGGCTAAGGATTCGGGTCCAGGCCCGCCGGAGTCGTTTGTCGGATCGCACGATCCCGACGTAGTCCCACATGATC
>CAZBKV010000011.1:8853-16932 GCA_964492575.1 uncultured Verrucomicrobiota bacterium
GATGTCCCACAGATGCGCAATCAAAACCCGTTCTTCCGGTGGACGCGCGTTGCCTTTGTCCCAGGGAGGAAGATCGGTTCGAGGGACCGGCAGGTCCAAGTCTTTGAGCCGTTGGGCGGCTCGATTGGCACAGACCAGGGCTTCTAGGATGGAATTGCTGGCAAGCCGGTTGGCGCCGTGCAGGCCGGTACAGGCCACTTCCCCTAAGGCAAAAAGGCCTTCCATTTCCGTCGCACCGTCGATGGTGGTGAGGACTCCGCCACACTGGTAATGGGCGGCCGGAACGACAGGGATAGGTTCTTTGGTCATATCGATGCCGTATTGCAGGCAGGTGTGGTAGATGTTGGGGAAGCGTTGGATGATGAAGGGGGCCGGTTTGTGGGTGATGTCGAGGAGGACATGGGTGGCGCCGGTTCGTTTCATTTCGGCGTCGATGGCACGGGCCACGATGTCCCGCGGGGCTAAGGCGCCCATCGGATGGTATTTGGACATGAATTCCTCGCCGTGGATGGTTTTGAGCACGGCCCCTTCGCCGCGGACCGCTTCGCTGATCAGGAAGTTTTTGGCCTTGGGATGGTAGAGGCAGGTGGGGTGGAACTGGACGAATTCCATATTAGCGATGGGGAGACCGGCGCGGTAGGCCATGGCGACGCCGTCGCCGGTCGCAACGTCCGGGTTGGATGTATAGAGGTAGACTTTTCCGGAACCTCCGGTGGCAAGGATGACGGCGCGGCTGGCAAAGACATGGACCTCACCGGTCGCTTTTTCCAGGACATAGGCCCCGTAGCAGCGTTTTTGGTCTTTTTCCCCCAGCTTGTGGGAGGTGATCAGGTCGATGGCATAGTGGTGTTTGAAGAAGTGGATGTTGGGATGAGCTGTGGCGGCTTGGAGGAGGGTGCGTTCCACTTCCCGGCCAGTGACGTCCTGGGCATGGAGAACCCGTCGTCTTGAATGTCCTCCTTCCCGGCCCAGATCAAGTTCCTTGCGTCCGGGTTGACCGGGGACTTCGCGTTCGGCAAACCGCATGCCCAGAGCCATTAGATCGGCGATCCGGTTGGGAGCATCCTGAACGATCTCCCGAACGACTTCCTCTTTACACAATCCGGCACCTGCACGCAGGGTGTCCTGGATATGAAGTTCGAAGGAATCGTCCGAGCTCATGACCGCCGCGATGCCGCCCTGGGCATAATTGGTGTTGGATTCGACCGGTTCGTCTTTTGTCACAATGAAGACAGATCCAAACGGAGCCGCTTTGATGGCAAAATAGAGGCCGGCTGCCCCACTGCCGATGACCAGGAAATCACAGGTTAAGTATTTCTGTCCCATAGAGCGTTACTCCAATCGGTCGTTGTCAATCAGTCGGGTTGATCCGACAAAAACGGCCAAGGCCATATGGGTGCCGGGCCGGACGATCGAGTGGGGTTGAAGGGTTTCCGGATCGAAGAAGGCGATATAGTCGAGGCGGGTTTCCGGGTGGGAATGGATGAAGTCGGTTAATTCCTTTCGGAGGGTTTCGGCGGGGATACCTTCGGGGTGGGCACGCACGGCTTCTTTGGCTCGCTGGATCGAATGCCAGAGGCAGAGGGCGGACTGTCGTTGCTGAGGGGTCAGGTAAGTATTACGGGAACTCATGGCGAGGCCATCCGGTTCCCGTACGGTCGGGCCAAGGATGAATTGGATCGGGAAATGCAGATCGCGGATCATCCGTTGGACGATCTTGGCTTGTTGATAATCTTTGGCCCCGAAAACGGTATGGGTAGGTAAGACTAACTGAAAGAGTTTCGCGACGATCGTCGTAACGCCTCGAAAATGCGTAGGCCGAGACCGCCCTTCCATACTTTGGCTGAGTTGTTCTTCCACGACGTAGGTACTGTAGTCGGGAGGATACATATCGTGGACGGATGGGGTAAAGACCACGTCTACCCCTTCCTTCTGGCAAAGATCCAGATCCCGTTGGAGATCTCGGGGATAACGGTCGTAATCCTCATTCGGTCCGAATTGGGTAGGGTTGACGAAGATGCTGATCACGAGCTGGCCCTTGGGGCCGATGGCCTGGCGGGCGATGCGGAAGAGGCTCAGGTGGCCTTCATGGAGATACCCCATCGTGGGGACAAACCCGACAAGTTGCCCCTGCGCCCGCCATTGCAGGGCAAGTTGCTGCATCTGCTCCGGATTTTGAATCACCTTCATGATTTTGTTAAAAGCATGGACTACGATTTCTGAATGTGCAAATAAGGAGGCCAACCTTTGGAGAGCCGACGGAGAGATCCGTTCGGAGACATCAACCGGGCCAGGAGTTCCTGTACAGAACAGGATTGGCCAGGAAGAATCAATCCCGGTGCAATCTCAGCCAATGGAGCCAGAACAAACAGGCGACGATGGGCCCGTGGATGAGGGAGGACCAGCTCTGGGGTAAAACAGACCGTGTTTCGATCGGTGATCAGGTCTAGATCGATGGTTCGAGGGGTATTCCGCACAGGAGTTCGAACCCGGCCTAACTCTGATTCGATTTGTTGGAGCCGCTGAAGGAGGGCCATGGATCCAAGACCGGGCGGCGGCACAAACCCTACCATGGCATTTAGAAAAGGCGGGGTTCCCGGAGGGCAATCCACCGGTGCCGTTTCCCAGATGGAAGAGAGGTAAAAAGGCCCTACCGTCAGACGGGCGAGCCGGTCGGCAGCCGCGTAAAGGAATTGGAGTCGATCCCCACGGTTTGACCCTAATGCCACGAAGGCGCATCGTTCCGCCTCCGTAGGATCCACAAGCTGTGGCGTCTGAGGGTAATTTCCCATCGGGTCTGTGTTTTCTTGCTCCTACGACGGTTGAGGGCGAAGACCAAGGACGTCCTGCATGTCATACAAACCGGGCGGTTGCCGGAGAACCCAGGCCGCAGCCCGTAACGCCCCGGCGGCAAAGGTCTGCCGGCTAGTCGCCCGATGAACCAACTCGAGTTTCTCGCCGCTTCCGGCAAAGAAGACCCAGTGTTCTCCGACGACGTCACCTCCCCGCACGGCATGAATTCCGAGTTGTTGGGCAGGACGGGGGCCTGTAATGCCTTGGCGGCCGTAACAGAACTGTTCCGGGGTAAGATTTCGGACACGGGCGATGATTTCGGCCAGGGTCTTGGCTGTGCCGCTGGGGGCATCTTTCTTGTGACGATGATGCATTTCGATGATTTCCACATCAAATCCCTCGCCCAAAATCCGGGTCGCGTGTTCGACCAACCAAAACAGCGTGTTGACCCCGACGGAGAAGTTGGAAGCCCAAACGATGGGAATGGATTGAGCGGCCTGTTGCAAGAGCTGACGGGTTTCTGTGTCCAGACCTGTTGTCCCACTGACCAGAGGCTTTTTGGCCTGCAAGCAGGCCCGGCACAACGGCCCTACCGCATCGTGGGCGCTAAAATCTACCACGACCTCCGCCTTAGGCAGAGCCTCCTCAAGTGAATCTCCTAAGTCGATTTCCCCAACGATTTCCCAGTCCCCGGATTCCAAAGCACAGGCACGAACGGCCTGGCCCATCCGTCCTTTCGCACCGTGAATCAGCAGTTTCGGCATAGTGAATCTTTCTTGGTTTGCGAGGTCGAAGCCTTTTCTTGGGATTCGCAAGCGATTGAAAGGTAGGGCGCGCTGTCCTCAGCGCGCCGGGGAAAAGGGGGAAGAAAGAATCTTTTTGCGGCGGTTTGAGGACAAACCGCCCTACCAGTCCCTGAGCATTCGGAAGAGGAATGGAAAGGTAGGGCGCGTTGTCCCCAACGCGCCGGAAGAGGAAACGAATGACCTGCAGCGGCCTGGGGATAGACCGCCCTACCTCTTTTCATTCCTATGGATAGGAAATTGATCATACTTCTTTTTACAGCACTCCGCAGCGTTGCATGACCTGACGGAGTTTTTCCCGGTTTTCCGGTCGAATCGGAACCAGCGGAAGCCGCAGCTCTTCCTGGATCCATCCCTTCATGGCAAGGGCGGCTTTAATGGGAGCGGGATTGGTTTCGATGAAGAGCGCCTTGAAAAACGGATAGAGCCGTTCATGAAGTTGCCGGGCTTCGTTTGGTCGTCCTTCCAGGAAGGCCGAGACCATTTGTTTGAGGAGGCCGGGGATCAGATTCGAAGCGACACTAACGACGCCTTCTGCTCCACAGGCGAGGAAAGGAAGGGTCAGCGTGTCGTCCCCGCTGAAAATTCGGATCCGATCTCCTAAGGCAGCCCGTACTTGGCTGACCCGGTCGGATTTTCCTCCAGCCTCCTTCAGGGCCACGATATTGGGCGCTGCTTCGGCCAATCGCGCGATCGTGTCCACCGCAATCTCCACCCCGCAACGTGACGGAATGTTGTAGAGCATGATCGGGAGAGAGGTGGAACGGGCGATGGTCAGAAAATGCTGATAAAGGCCTTCCTGTGTCGGTTTATTGTAATAAGGGGTGACTTGGAGGAGGCCATCGGCGCCAATTCTCTCGGCAGCTTGGGTAAGATGAATCGCCTCGGCAGTGGCATTGGCGCCGGTACCGGCAATGACCCGCGTCCGGCCCGCGGCAAAACGAACCACCAGCTCAATCACATGGATATGCTCCTCAAAGCTAAGCGTGGGAGATTCCCCCGTGGTTCCGACCGCGACGATTCCATCGACTCCACCCTGGATCTGACGTTCCACCAGCTCTTCTAACGCCTTTTCGTCTACCTTTCCATCCCGGAAAGGTGTGACGATTGCGGTATACACTCCCGGTGCGAGACGTCTATCGCTGCTCATATCACTGCTCATAACCTTCTCCCTTTTCTTCAATTTCTACTTCCCCATCAAAGACATGAACTGCCGGTCCAATCAACTCGACTTCTTTCCATCCATCCTGATCTGGAACGAACCGTACGGCAAGCTCATCGCCACTTTGAACCCGTACCCGGATCGGGCTTTGGAATCCGAGTACCTTTGAGGCAATCAAGGCAGAGGCGGTCACGCCGGTTCCGCAGGCCAGGGTTTCTCCTTCCACACCCCGCTCATAGGTTCGGACCCGAATCGTGTTGGGGCCTATGTGCTGGACAAAATTGACGTTGGTTCCGGCCGGAGCAAACAGCTGGTGGTAACGTATCTCCCGTCCCAAACTCACAACGTCGACCCGGTCCACATCGCCTACGAACAACACCGTGTGAGGAACCCCGGTGTTCAGGTGATGGACCTCCATCTGGCCAAACCGGGAAGGTAACTGGATTCGAAGTCGCAGATCGGTGGGGGGAGTGAGTCGGACCGCTATCTGATCGTCCTCTTCCAATCGAATCCGGACCAGACCCGCAACGGTTTCGAGGGTAAAATCCTGGGAGACTCCGAGCCGGTCCCGAGCAAAACGGGCCAGGCAACGGGCCCCGTTGCCACACATCTCGGCCTGGCCCCCGTCGCTGTTGTAAAAGTCCCAGGCCAAGTCCGCCTCGGCATTTTGGGGGAGGCGTACCAAGATGAGTCCATCGGCTCCAATCCCTCGGTGACGATCGCACCAGGCGGCGATCTGCCGAGGCGAGAGCCGAAGCCGGTTTTGTCGATCGTCGATCAGGATGAAATCGTTCCCGGCACCGTGGTATTTGGCAAATCGAACCTTCACCTTGAGCCCAGAAATTATTCCACCCCGCTACGGTTTGCAAAGCCTGAAAAGTACATCGTTCGGGACTGGGTCCTGCAAGAAACAGAGAGTTTGATAATTGGAATTTGGCCTTCCGCACAGAGGCCGGTACAATAAAAGACAGCATGGGGATACGATTTGCCATCCTGGGAACGGGGTCAAAGGGTAACTCCGCATACCTGGAGGTAGAGGGGGTGCGAGTGTTGATCGATGCCGGGCTGAGTGCCCGACAGATTGTGCAACGTCTCTCCCGCGTAAGTGGGGATCCGGATCGAATCGACGCCATTCTGATTACTCATGAGCATAACGACCACATTAAGGGGCTGCGGGTCTTCTGTAAGGAGCGTCGGATCCCGGTCTTCTGCAATCGCGATACGGCCGAGGCGATGCCGGCTCAGGTGCAGGATGTGGTGGATCTGCATGTCTTTGAGACAGGAACCGCTTTTTCCTTAGGCCCGATTCAGGTAGAGAGCTTTCCGGTTCCCCATGATGCGTTTGATCCGGTAGGATATCTTTTGACCGTCAATGGTCTGACCTTTGCCTGGGCTACGGATTTGGGATATGCGACCACGCTGGTTCGGCAACGGCTGCGCCAGGCGCAGGTGTTGGTGCTCGAATCCAATCACGATGTGCGCATGCTTCAGGATCATCCCTACCGACCCTGGTCCTTGAAACAACGGATTCTCAGCCGGCACGGTCATCTGTCGAATGAAGCCGCGGGGGATCTTTTGGCGGAGATTGTGTCGGATCGACTGCAGCGGGTCTGGCTGGGGCATTTAAGTGAAGAATGCAATCGGCCGGAGCTGGCCCTAAAGACGGTCCTTCGCCGACTTCAGGAAAACGGTGTGGAACGAATCCCTCCCATCGAAATCGCCTACCAACACCAGCCTACGCCAATGATCGAGTGGTAAAACTCCCGTGCTCTCTTTCCCCGCTCTGATGAACGTAGCTACGGGGTTGTTCGAATCACAGCTTCGCTTCCGGAGCCTACGCAGGTACCGTCGTAAGAGCTAGCCTTACGTTTGTCTTTCTTCTTCCTTGAAGCGTTCGATGCAAGCGTAGGCGTTGTGGGTGTGGATACTTTCAAAGTTCTCCGCTTCGACCCGGTACCACAGAACGCGTGGATCTCCATTCAACCGTGCCGCGACGTTCCGAACCAGATCCTCCACAAACACCGGATTTTCGTAGGCTCGTTCGGTAACGGCCTTCTCGTCTTCCCGTTTCAGGATCGAATAAACCTCTGAGCTTGCGGATTCTTCGACGATCTGGATCAACTCCTCAATCCAAATCCGTTTCCGCATTCGAACCGAAACGGTGACTAATCCCCGTTGGTTATGTGCTCCGTAGCGGCTGATGGCCTTGGAACAGGGGCAAAGGGTCGTGACCGTGACGGCGACGGTAGTAATAAAATCGACCTTGTTCTCCTCCGCCGTGGCGGTAAAGCGCACAGTATAATCCACCAGCCCTTTGCTTCCGGAGACTGGGGCCTTCTTTTCGATGAAATACGGGAACTCGATCTCGATATGAGCAATCCGGGCTGCAAGCCGCCGCCGTAGCTCATTCAAAATCGCCGGGATGCTGTCCACATGAATGATATTACCGTGGGCATGTAACACCTCCAAAAACCGGCTCATGTGCGTTCCCTTAAACTCCTCGGGAAGATCGACGTACATCCCGATCGTGGCCACGGTGTTTTGGACGACCTGGACCTTGTCCCGAACCTGGATCGGGTAACGCACTCCGCGCACTCCGACCTTATCGATCCGGAGTTCTCGGTTTGCCGGTTCGCTCTGCATATCCGCCAGTTGAGAGCGGATCGTTTTGGCCGTGTTCGATTCCTCCACGAACTTGATGCTACTCTTTTGCATCGCGGCAGAAAATAGCAGCTCGTGGGAAAAGACCAAAAATTCCTCATCATATCTGTTTGTTTTGGCTTCTGGTTTGGGACATTGCGTTTCGGCGCTTCTCATGCCAAGCTCTGTGAACATGCGGATTGCAATACTTTCAGATATCCACGATCGACTGGAACTGTTGGAAGAGGGGTTGAAGAAGGTCCAGGATTGCGAGGCATTAATTTGTTGTGGGGATTTGTGTTCCCCTTTTACCGCCAAGGCATTAGGGGAAGGATTTTCAGGACCGGTTTATGTGGTCTTTGGGAATAACGACGGGGATGTGTGGCGTATCAGCGCCAACGCGATCAAACGCCCCAACTTGCATTTCCTGGGAGAGCTCGGGGAGGTGGAACTGGGTGGGAAGAAGTTTGCTATCCATCACTTCGACAACGTAGGCCGGGCCCTTGCCATGAGTGGTCAATATGATGTGGTCTGCTGTGGGCATAGTCATCGATATGAAGTGACTCGGGTGGGGAAGACCTTGCTCATCAATCCAGGGGAGATCTATGGGCGGCTGACCGGTCTTTCTTCTTTGGCGGTTTATGATACGAGCTCAGACCATGTCGAACAAATCGTCCTGGC
>CAZBKV010000012.1:0-14517 GCA_964492575.1 uncultured Verrucomicrobiota bacterium
GTTGACGGTCAGGTTGGCTCGGAAATTTGGATTCTGTTATGGGGTAGAGCGGGCGATTGACTTGGCGTATGCGGCGCGTCGGTATTTTTCGCCGGGGACACGCATTTTCCTGTTAGGGGAGATTATTCATAATCCGGAGGTGAACAATCAGATTCGGCGGATGGGGATCGTGCAATTGTCTTCTAAGCCTTCGGATGCGGAGTTAGCGCAGCTGGGGCCGGAGGATGTGGTCATTATTCCGGCGTTTGGGACGGAAGTAGAGACGCGGCAGCGGTTGGAGGAGAAAGGATGTGTGTTGGTGGATACGACTTGTGGGGATGTGATGAGTGTGTGGAAACGGGTTCGACAGTATGCACGGGAGGGATTTACGAGCATTATTCACGGGAAGGCGCGGCATGAGGAGACTCGGGCGACGGTTTCGCAGATCAAGGCGGAGCGGGGGCATTATTTGATTGTGTATGATTTGGGGGAGACGGATTATGTATGTCGCTATATCGTGGAGGGTGGGGAGAAGCAGGAATTTTTAGAGCGGTTTCGAGGGGCTTACTCGGAGGGGTTTGATCCGGATCGGCATCTGGCGTTTATTGGGGTTGCGAACCAGACGACGATGCTTCGTGGGGAGACGGAGGAGGTGCAACGTCGGCTTCGGGAGGCGTTGGTCCGACGGTACGGTCCGGAAGAGGCGGAGCGGCGGTTTCGGCGGTTTGATACGATTTGTGGGGCGACACAGGAACGGCAGGATGCGTTACGGGAGTTGTTGCAAGAGCCGTTGGATGTGTTGCTGGTCATTGGAGGATACAATTCTTCGAACACCACGCATTTGGCGGAGTTGGGAGAGCGGGTTTTGCCGACATTTTTTATTAAGGATGCGGGAAAGATTTTGTCTCGGGACCGGATTCGGCATTGGAACATTCGGGAAGGGCGGGAGGTAGAGACCGTGGGGTGGCTGCCGAAGAAGGAGCCTGTGGTGGTCGGGATTACGGCCGGGGCTTCCTGCCCAAACAACCTGATCCAGGATACCATTTTGCGGTTGTATGCGCTGTTTGGGATTCGGCCGGAGGAGTTGATGGAATGGGAACAGGTTCCGGAAGTGCCTCCACCGGAGGAAGTGGTTTAGGCTTCATGTTACTTACCCGTGAGGAACTGGAACGATTGGAAGAGGAGTTGTTGGCGCCTTATGCGGAGCGGAGTCGGAAGACCCGCGGCCGTCGGTATGAGGAACCTCCTCCCCAGTGGCGCACGCATTTTCAGCGGGATCGAGATCGAATCATTCATTCCCGGGCCTTTCGTCGGTTGGAGTATAAGACGCAGGTTTTTTTGAACGGGACGGGGGATCATTTGCGTACGCGGCTGACCCATACGATGGAAGTCGCTGCGATTGCTCGGAATATTGCTCGGGCGCTGCGATTGAATGAGGATTTGGCCGAAGCGATTGCCTTGGCGCATGATCTGGGACATCCACCCTTCGGACATACTGGGGAGCGGGTGCTCAATGAGTTGATGGCTGAACATGGCGGGTTTGAACACAATCGACAGAGCCTTCGGGTAGTGGAGCAGTTGGAGCAGAAGTATCCAGGGTTTCCGGGGTTGAATCTGACATGGGAAGTTCGGGAAGGACTGATCAAACATCGTTCTTCCTTCGATCATCCGGCAGTAGACCCGACCTATCGGCATCGGAATCCTTCGTTGGAAGCGCAGGTGGCGGATGTCGCCGATGAAATTGCCTATTACAGTCATGACTTAGATGACGGATTGGAAGCGGGGTTATTGGAGGAAGCCCGATTGGAGAAAGAGGTGCCGTTATGGGCGGAGACGGCGCGTTGGGTTCGGAGTCAATATGGACGGCTTCCGGATGAGGTGCGGCGACACTTTATCGTGCGGTGTCTGATTGATAGACAAGTGCGGGATGTGGTGGAGAGTTCTTTAGAACGTCTTCGGCAGAGTGGGGTGGATGATCCAGATGCAGCGCGGCAGTATCCGCAGCAACTGATTGATTATAGTCCGGAGCAGGCGGAGTTGAATCGGCAGTTGCGGGAGTATTTATATAAAAATCTCTACTACAATCCCCAGGTTCATGAACCAAATCGACGAGCGGCTGAGATGCTTCGGGCCCTTTTCTTTTATTACCTAGAGCATCCGGAAGAGATTGGCCGACAGACCCGTCGTGGCTCAGGAAAAGAAGGACTCCATCGATTAGTGTGCGATTACTTGGCAGGGATGACAGACCGATATGTGGTAGTGGAGTACCGGCGTTTGATCGATCCGCATGGGCCGAAGCTAGCCGGCGTTGCGGGGTTGGGATAATCTTTTGTTCCAGATCGCGGCTCTGCTTACTTGAACGTTTTTTCCACGCTTTATCCGGTGGAAAAAGAAGAGATGAGAACTTGTTTGTCCCGGCGGTTTATGCGAGAACACGGCTCGTTATGAGGAAGGAATGGAAATTGCGGTCGGTATGGATGCTGAGCTGCGTGGCAGCCGGCGTAATGGGAATGAGTCTGCAGGCGGGTTCGTTTGTCCTTCCGACTGGTCAGGAGTTGTACGGGACCGGGGATTTTGATGGGGACGGCCATCCGGATGTCGTGATCGTGGATTGTGCCACAGGGAAATACCGGTTGGGATATGGGCAAGCGGATGGGACCATTGCCTGGGCAGATCATCGCAACACAGACGTAGAAGGGGTTACAGGGCTGGCCATCGGCCAAGTCCTGCAGGAAGGCAAGGATGCACTGGTCTTGGTTAGCGCCGATCAAAACCGTGTTCTCATCCTGGATGCGTCAAATCGGGAAGAACCAAGTGAGCCGGTAGAGATTGAATTTTTATCGCTTGGTCCCAATACGGTAGCGGCATTGGACATAGGGGGGGAAGGGAACACTCCGTTGAAAGATCTTGTGATTGCCAGTATTTACAACGATCCGGTGCCGAATCGGTTGAGTCTCTATCGCAGTACCGGAAAAGAATTCAAATTGTTGACGGAGGTGGATGATCCGGCTGGGCGATTGGAATGGGCAAATACGTGGCGGACCAAGGATGGAAAAGAATGGCTGATTGGACTGTGGCGGAAGAAAGAGAGTAGCATCCTCAGGGTTTTAGATTTTCGCTCCGGGAAACCGGTGGAAGCGGCTTGTGTGGGAAATCTGCCGGCCAAGGTGGTTTATGGGATGGTGACGAATCCCGATGGGCAAGCTCTATTGGCATTGGTGGAGCCGGGGCAAAAGACCGTTCGTTTATACCGACTGAGTGAGCGAAACGGGAAGTGCCACCTTGGGAAAGTGGCCTCGGTGGAGCTACCGAATCCGGCGCATTACCTGGTCGGGGTGAGGCCGGGGAAAGAATCGCTCTGGGCCGCGGTCGCAGCGGATGATACTTCGGTCTCGTTGGTCGGGATTCGGACGGATGGGACCGTACGGGCGCTGAAGCAAGTGAAGTTGGATGCCGGGATCAAGTGTTTTGGGGTCGCTACGGTAGGTTCCCAAGTGGTCCTGTTTACGGGTGAGGATTACGAAAAGGCCGCCTCTCAGTATCAGTTTGTGAGATTGAAGAATGGTCAATGGACAGAAGGGGCGCCGGCCGATTTGCCTACCTTGAAGGAGACCGATGAGTGGACGATTCCGCAGATTTACAAGCAGATTATCGCCACCTTGAAGAAGGAAGGGATTCATTCGGCGGCGGATATGAAACCGTATACAAATACGATTCCTGGCACTCGAGTGAAATACGTGATGGTACCGGTTCCGGGTGGGGAATTTTTGATGGGAAGCCCGGAGAATGAACCGGGCCGTCGGCCGGATGAAGGACCCCAACATAAAGTGTACGTGGATCCATTCTGGATCGGAAAATACGAGGTGACCTGGAATGAGTACGAGCTGTTCATGTATCCGGAAGATGAGAAGAAGATCCGGCAGACAGTAGGCGGTAGCAATCCTTATCTTGATGAGATCGCCGATGGGGTGGCCCGGCCGAGCAAGCCGTATGCGGAGATGAGCTTTGGGATGGGGAAAAATGGCTATCCGGCCATCTCGATGACACAGCACGCAGCCAATAAGTATTGTCAATGGTTAAGCGCCAAGACGGGACACTTCTATCGGCTTCCGACCGAAGCCGAATGGGAGTATGCCTGCCGGGCCGGCACGACAACGGCTTACTCCTTTGGCAATGATCCGAAGAAGCTCGGCGAATACGCGTGGTATGAAGAGAACAGCGATTTCAAATACCACAAGGTCGGGACGAAGAAACCGAATCCGTGGGGAATCTATGACATGCACGGCAATGTATGGGAATGGTGTTTGGATCAATACCTGCCGGATTACACCCAGGTTTTGAATCAATACCGTAACCCGTGGGTGAAACCGACCAAGCCGTATCCGTTGGTGGTACGGGGTGGATCGTATGATGATCCGGCGGAGGATTGCCGCAGTGCGGCTCGACGGGGTTCGGATCCTTCCTGGAAGATGCGGGATCCGCAGCTGCCCAAGAGCATTTGGTGGTTCACGGATGCCCCGTGGGTAGGATTCCGGATTGTTCGTCCGTTAAAAGTTCCTCCGGAGGATCAGATCAGGCAGTATTGGTACAATGGGGTGGAATATGATGAGTAGGAGTGAACGTTGTTAGGAAGGTTTGGGAGGTAGAATGAGCGCGGGCCGGGAGAAGATCTCGGCCCGTTTTTTTCAAATGGGAGAAGTATGGGGCTTTTTGATAGACAAAGAATCCTTTCTTTTTGTATGAAGATAGATTTATGAGCAGGAAAGGCGGGTTTCTGTGGTTGCGGGGGGGTATGCTTCGGAGAAGAAGAGGGATCCTGCGGCTCGGTTGTCGTTTGGCGTTCTTTTGGGGGATTATAAAGGTTTTAGGCCTTTGCCCTGCGGTGGCACAAGATTCGACCCCTCAGACAGGGGAACCAAAGAAAGTTGAGCAGCAATCCCGGCCAAAGTCAGAATCGGTTCCGTCCATGCGGTTGAAGGCGGTGACCCTTCGTTGGGAGAACGATGCGGTTGCAGGAACAGATGAGAACTATTCCAATGGCACGGCCCTTTCCGTCTCCTGGGAAGGAAGAGGCTGGATGGGGCGATTTTGGGATTTGTTTCCGATCGATGCTTCGGAGACGGATTATTTTACCAGTTACGAAATTGGGCAGATGATCATTACCCCACGGGATACCTATCGAGTCCCTCCCGATCCTCATGATCGACCTTATGCCGGACTGTTGCATGTTGGGGTCTCTACGCAATTACGCCTAAAAAATGGATTTCATGGTCTAAAGTTCGTAGCCGGTGTAGTAGGACCGGCCTCGCTAGCCGAAGAGACCCAAAGTTGGTTCCATCATCTAATCGGAAACCATGTGCCTAGGGGATGGGATTATCAGCTGAAGAATGAGCCCTTTTTTAATTTGGTTTATGAGTATCGACGGTGTTTCCGGTTGACCCCAAAGAAGGAAGGATTTTCCGCCGAAGCCATTCCAATCGTAGGGGCTATGGCCGGTACGGTTTTGGATCAAGCTTCCCTGGGGTTACAGCTGCGGGCCGGGTATAATATTCCGAATGATTTTGGGACCTCCTGGATGCGAGGGTTTGGAAATTTACCCTTGCCGACCGGGCGGAATCAGTATGAACAGAACCGCCCTCCGATCGGATTTTATGTTTTTGGAACAGTGGGTGGAGTTGGAGTGGCACGGAACTTGACGCTCGATGGAAATACATTTCGCGCCGGTCCTCATGTCACAAAGAAACCGTTCTTCCCCACTGCGGAAATAGGGGTGTCACTTTGGAGCCGTTGGGGCCAACTCACGGCTTCTTTTGTTTGGTGGGGGAAAGAATTTGAAGGACAATCCCATGCTTCACGATTTGGCACTCTTACGGTAAGTGCGTATTTTTAGGTCGCCGTTCTCCGCGGCTGGAAGATTTAAAAGAGCATAGGCAACGGAGAAGAGGATGGCTTTCGATTGGAGGGGGAGGATTCCTCGGAGGATGGAGTTAGCGGTTTGGGAAGCTGGATTCCCCAATAGTTAAGTACACATTCTGCGATGAGAGTGGCGATATGAGGTAGGTCAAATCGATCTGTATTCAGAACTAGGTGGTAGAGGCTTGGATCGTCGATGTTGACTCCAAAACGTTCTTTTACGAAGCGGGCTCGGCCTCGATCTTCTTTTTCGATAAACTTACGTGCCTCGGAAGGGGGCATGCCAGTTTGTTCACAGATTCGGCGGATTCGGTTTTCCAGCGAACCGATTAGGCGAACATGAAAGACGTGGGGTAGGCGAGCGGTAATGACGTTAGCGCCCCGACCGATCAGGATCACATTTCCAAAGTCTGCGAGTTTTAAAATTGTTTCCACCATATGTTCATAAAGGGTCCACGTGGGTGGATGAAGCCCAAGGAGTTCTCGCACCAGAGAGTGAAGATAAGAGAGACGATCTTCTGGAAAATATTGGCTGAGGGTTCGAGGAAGTTGATGATCTTCCAAAACGATCTCAATCAGGTTTCGATCAAAGACAACCCAAGGACATTCTTGTCCCTCTGGGGTAGGGAAAGAGGTTTCCAAGATAGCGGCAAGACGTTGTGCGACTTCCAAGGCACCGGAGCCGGTCTGTCGGGAGATGGTGATAGCGGCTTTTGGACGTTGGGTTGCCCCTCGGCTGCGGGGTTGGCGGAGTTGGCATTGGATATAAGCCAGGCAACGTTCTGCTTGCTCACCGATTTTGGGGATCATAAAAAGCTCCTTTTTTGCAATTTTTCCTTTTCCCAGAGAGCCCAAGAGAGAAGAGCTTTCCAAAGCAAAGCCTTTTCTCTTGGAGCCTTTCTGGGATTCAAGGAGAATATAATCGAAAAGAAGAAAAAGTCATGGAGAAAGTTTGGAGGAGAGGGGAAAGCCTGTTAACGTCAATGGTTTTCTTAATGAAACGGATCGTCCACCATCACGATCTCCTTTTCGATTTCTTTTACAATCGATAAGGCCCGAATCACGGCGTTTTGAGTGGTTTGTCCGAAGAAAGTTCGCATCACAAGCCGAACGGCGGCAATCGGATCTCCGTTCCGGTCATGAAGGGGGAGGGTTACGATCATCCGATGTTTTCCTTTCCCCGCATAGGGGATATTTCGGTGGATGACTGCCCATTCGACTTTCCCGCCCGGTTTCCCTAGATCTTTCGGATTTTTTGCAGCCACGACAACGAGATTTGTTGCCCCCTTGGTTTTAGGGGCAAAGACCTGGAGATCCAGCAAGCGAGAATGACGTTTTAAGACCTGACGGACCGCTTCTTGGATGGGAGGGATAATGGGTGTATAGGAGACGTGGAGGTCCTTGAAGTAGACGATCGAATCGGACTTTGTCCAAAGGGCAAGATAGCCTTCCCGGTAGGAGTAATCAGTTAAATCCGGAATTCGTTGTTTTCCGTCCAGGAAGAGGCGAATGCGGTTTCCTTCGCATTCTACCCGAAGGGTGTACCAATGGTTAGTCTTCAAAACTACATCTGTCGGACCGATTGGAGGGGTACGTCGGCCGTTTTGGACTTTGTAGAAACGGAATGTTTTTCCAAGGCGACTGGCGCGAACGACGTAGTAATTCTGGGGATCTTTCAGGCGGAAGGCCAAGCCGGCCATTTGTTCTCGTTGCCCCCCGATCAATTTGAACCGCACTTCGGCCCGAAAGTCTCGAAACACCTGATTGGTGTAGATCAACAAAGGAAATCGTTCATCTGTTGGATCCGTGGAAAGTTGTGCGATGACCGGTTCCCATACGGCAGAGGCCCCTGGGGTAAGAGGACGAAAGGGACTACTCGAGCGGTCCAAAATAATCTTCCATCGCGGCGGGGCCCCGGTTCCAGTCAGAGCAGGCCGAAACCCTTTTGGGGCTTGCCCGACCGGCTGAGTAAGTAAATCCAGGCGCCATTCTGCGGCAAAGGAAGAAGTAACCCCTCCTACGATAAGAAGGAGGCAGAAGAACAGCACTCCTTGAGGTTTCCCCAAAACTCGATTGGTCTTATGCATTTTCATTGGATCGTAGGAAAGGAAGAATCCCCGGAGGTCCGGGGATTCTTGACACTTAGCAGAAGCTTATGGCAACCGGAACGGTTCGTCGATATTTTTCCGGCTTTCTGTTGATTATTCCCAGATCATATCGTCCACGGTCGCTCCGGCGGGGATGAACGGGAGGACGTGTTCGGTGTAGGGGACCACAATATCCAGCACATACGGTTCATCGGCCTCGAGCATTCGAGCCAAAGCCGGCCGAAGATCTTTCTTATAAATCACTCGTTCGCAAGCCACGCCGAACGAGCGAACCATGGAGACAAAGTCCGGGTAGATTTGACGCCGGTTCTTAGGGTCGCCAAGGTAGGTATGACCGCGGCGCCCTTCATAGAACCGATCTTCCCATTGAACCACCATTCCGAGGTGTTGGTTGTTGAGCACCATCACTTTGATCGGGATTTTTTCGATGTGAGCGGTGGCCAACTCCTGGATGTTCATGAGGAAGGAGCCGTCCCCGTCAATATCGATGACCTGTTTATCCGGATTGGCCACTTTTGCCCCGATGGCCGCCGGTAACCCAAAGCCCATGGCTCCTAAACCGGCGCTGGTGATGAACTGCCGTGGGAACTTGAAGGTATAGAACTGAGCGGCCCACATCTGATGTTGCCCCACACCGGTGGTAATGATGGCCTCGCCATGGGTCATTTCGCTCAAGATATGAATCGCCTCTTGAGGAAGAATCACCTGGCTAGGATCTCCGTTCATATATTCGGCAAAGTATTGAGAACGGAGAACTTCTTCCGTGACCCGGTACCGGAACGGGGCTTTGGCCTTCCATTCTGCGATCTGGCGATGCCACTCGGAGAAGTCCACATCCAGCTGGGTGTCCTCCAGCAACTCATTGAGACGTTGGAGGGCATACCGGATGTCGCTGACGATCGGAAGATGAACCTTCCGGTTTTTGTTCAGCTCGCTCGGATCGATGTCGATGTGGACGATGATCCCATGCTCGCAGAATTTCTCCACTTTGCCGGTCACCCGATCATCGAAGCGCACGCCAAAGGCAAGGAGCAGATCGGCATGTTTCACAGCCCAGTTGGCATACGCGGCCCCATGCATCCCGAGGAACTTGAGCGACAGGGGATGATCCTCGGGGAACGCCCCGATTCCCATGAGGGTGGTGGTGACGGGGATCTTGGTCTTTTCTACAAATTTCCGCAGCTCTTCGGCCGCGTTAGCACTGATGATCCCGCCTCCGACATAGAGCAACGGGCGTTTGGCTTTCTTGATGAGTTGGATGATCTGCTTCAGGTCGGTGTCATCGGCATGAGGATTGGGATTATACCCAGGCAGGGAGACTTCTTCTGGCATGATGAAGGGGGCGTAGCTTTGTTGGACATCTTTGGGTAGATCGATCAGAACGGGTCCAGGCCGACCGGTCCGGGCGATGTAAAGGGCCTCTTTGACAATACGGGGTAACTCCCGCACGTCGGTGACCAAGTAGCTATGTTTGACGATAGGAAGTGTGATTCCAAAGATGTCCGTTTCCTGGAATGCATTGCGGCCGATCATGTGTGTTGGCACTTGCCCTGTGATGGCCACCAGCGGGATGGAATCCATGTAGGCGTCGGCGATGCCGGTGACAAGGTTGGTGGCTCCGGGGCCACTGGTTGCCATGCAAACACCCACTTTCCCAGAAGAGCGGGCATAACCGCTGGCCGCAAAGGCTCCACCTTGTTCATGGCGAGGGAGATAGGTGCGAATCTTCTTGGAGCGGACGAGGATCTGGTGGACTTCCATACTAGCTCCACCCGGATAAGCAAAGATGGTTTCTACGCCTTCTTCTTCCAGGGCCCGGACCAAGATTTCGCTCCCTTTGATAGGAGGGACCTTCACCGGCAGGGTTCCTTCGGCCTGGACCACGATTTTGGGTCGTTGGGTTGTGGTCTGGTTTTGGTTTTCTTTTTCCGTTTGGGTATTGGGTTTTGTTGTATTCATGGCTTGATGAATGGGTTTTGGTTTTAGGTTTAGAAAAACATGAGACCCACGACCGGGTTATCCGGCCGTGGGTCTGGGAAACGATTTCTTTTTCAGTCTACTTGGGGTTTTGGAGAATTAAGACCCGCCGGCCGGACCTGGTGGGGCAGGTACGGCTACCAGAAGCAGGTCTTGTACGAGGATCCACCTCATTGTTAGGAATAAGGGATAGGGGATTGAGGAGGGGATGTCAACTCTAGAGATGAAAAAAATCAGAAAAAACTGAGCCTAAATTCATATATCGTTAAAATCAGGGCCTAAAAAAGAACCGGGCCCGTGCGCCAGGGGGTGGCAGCCGGACCCGGGGAGATTTCAGAGTACAACTGCGGGATCCTGGGGATGCCCTAGCCCCGAGCGGTACGGACCCGAGACTAGGGAAATCTTTCCGCCTCCCTTCTTACCTCCCTTTCCTCTACCCTTTCAAAGAACCCTTCCGTCTCCCTTCATCCTCTTTCCGTCGCCCCTATCTCTAGCAGAAACCGGTCCAATGTCAAGCCCCTTGCAAAAATTTTTTCAAAAAATTCAGTTCACATCCAAAATTTTCCCGTTTTTCCCCTCCTCTCATGGAGCAGGAACAAAAAATGAAACCACCGCTTCCCCACTCCGAGCCAACCCCAGCTGCTCTCGAGCAATCTTCTCTATATACCAAGAATTCGTTGCTTGGAGATACGATATCTGTTTGCGGAGGACGCGGTTCGTAGCTTCTTGCTGACTCAACTTCTCCTCCAATGCAATCTTTTGCGCTTGCAGCGCCACATTCTTCTGAATCTGAGGCAGATACCAGCTGTAAACGATACAGAGCAATCCTGCCAGGCCAACCCAGCCGATCCACCCTCCCCATCTTCCCGTAGGCTGTCTCCTCCGATACATCGTTACCTCTTTTCCCAAAAATCGGAAGAATTGGTCAAGACATTTTCTTCTCCTTCCTCAAATGGAAGAACAAGAGAGAAAGACCATTTATAGACCTATATATCCCATTTTTTGCCTTTTTTTGAAAAGGGAAGCAAGGATAAGTTGACTTTCCCCCTCCTTCTTCCTATGGCTTTTATAGACAAGCGGAGGATCCCCATAGGAGGGGGCAAAGGGAGGAAAGAGAAGATTTTGTTGTTTTACAAAATAGGACAAACAAGTATGCAAATGAACCAGATTGTTACCAAGAAGGACTGTTCAAAGCGAGGCTGGCTGTCGTTGTTGGGAGCAACAGGATGGGGTAGATGGGGATGGGCTGCGGCGGCTATTGGACTGGGGTGGATCGCCTCTGTTTCCGTAGGGGGAGCGACACTGGCTACATGGGTTGGGGGGCCAGGACCTGCTGGATACGGACAGGTTTCGAATTGGGATGTGAATGCTGTTCCTTTGAACACAGCCACCGTTTCCTATGTCGTGCAGATTCCTGATGGGGTTCAAGTTCAGTACGACGTGACCCAAGACGGCCAGGTAGACGCATTTCAGTTAGGGCAAGACTCGGTGTTCCGAATTGACAATGGGCATACGTATCAGGTCCTGGGGGTTTCGGTTATTAATGGTTTAATCCATGTGGAAGGAGCCGGATCAGTTTTTTCCTCTGCGGCTGGAGGGGCAAGTTTTGGTGGAAGGGCCCGTTTGCATGCGTTGGCCGGGGGACAAGTAGTCGTGGCGGCCCCTTCGTTGAGTTTGCCGTGGGATTGGCGGAAGAATGTGGTGATTTTCCAAGCCGATGGGGCGGGGTCGTTAGTCGATGTAAGTTCGCTTCAAAGTTTGAGTGCTCCTGGGGCGGCATATGGACGATTTGATTATGCCATTATTGCGACAAACTCCGGTCGGGTGAATCTCTCCGGACTGGTGACCGCTGTTGGGGTGAGGCCGAACGAAGATGATTGGTTGACTTTTTCGGTGCAGGCTGGGGGGCAGTTGGACTTGAACTCTCTTCAGCGGGTTTCACAACGGGTTCGATTCTTGTTAGGCGAGTCGATGGATTTCCCGGCGTTGAGTGTGATTGAGTGGGGGCAGTTTGAGCTGGCGGATGGGGTTCAAGTGAACATGCCGGTTTTGAATCGGATGGAAGGTGGGGTGCTTCGCATTCCCTCTGGGGCAAAGATTACGGCTAATCAGGCCGTAGCGATTCGGTCGACCCGAGTGGATTTGAGTGGGGGCGGAAGTTTGATTGCTCCTGCGGTGACGGATCTGTCGCGCAGTACGATCGAGTTGCGTCCTGGGGAGACCTTGCAAGTCGGTCATGTGCAGCAAGTAGACGGGTTGAGTTTAGTCCTTCACGACGGGCAGACGATGGATCTGGATGCGGTGAGTTACGAGCTGCCGGATGATTGGCGGGGGAATCGAGCTTTGCTGGTTGCAGATGGACCTGGGGCGGTTTTAAAGGCGGATGAGTTAGAGACTATTACGACGTATGGTGGATGGAATGGGGCTTGGGACTACTCCATTGCAGCCCGAAACGGGGGTGTAGTGGATTTGAGCGGATTGGTTCGTGCAGTTGGACCACGGCAGGACCGTTACAACAATGATGACTGGCTGACCTTCTATGTGGAAAGTGGGGGTCAGATGGATTTAAGCAGCCTGCAGCGCACGGAGCGGCGGGTGCGGTTTGAGATCTCAGAATCGATGGATTTCCCTTCGCTGGTGAGCATGAATGGGGGGCGCTTTCATGTGGGCAGTGGGGCGACGGTTAATGCCCCTCATCTTCAGACGTTGGAAGGGACACGGGTGCAGATTGACTTTGCTGGGACGTTGAATGCTCCGGAGCTGACGGCCTTACGAAATTCTACACTGGATCTAGCGATCGGAGGACGGTTTGCGGCGCCGGCCCTGTCGGATTTGAGTGGGATGAATCTGGTCTTGACGCCGGGATTGGACTTTACATTTGGGGCTATTTCTCAGCTGGACAATGTGAGCCTCCGGGTGACCGGTCCGGTGGATCTCCAAGTCACGGCGACTAATTACACCTTACGGCGATGGGATGGGCATCGGACGATTTTTGAAACCGACGGTGTCGGAGCTGCTTTAGATCTGAGTTCGATTCAGTCGATAGAAACAGAAGGAGGGGATCACGGGGCCTGGAATTATGCAATTCGATCGGTCAACGGCGGGCATTTGGATCTGTCCGGAGTGCTGCAATTGATCGGACCGAAATCGCAATATAACAACGACGATTGGCTTCTGATCGAACGAGATGCTTCCAGTGATCTTTTGTTGGATTCTTTAGGACGGGTTGCCCGTCGGGTGAAGTTCCAGTTAGAAGGGACGTATGAACTACCGAACCTCACGAATGTCGAATACGGATATTTTGCCTTAAAAGAGGGAGCTCGGTTGACGCTTCCGAAGCTGGAAAGGATCGGGGGCGGTACGTTGGAGATTCCGAATACGGCCCAACTTAATGCTCCTCAGGTTAAGGCGATTGAAGACACTCAGATTGATATAACTCCTGGTGGTATTTTGCAGGCTCCGATGGTGACCAATCTCTCCGGCTCAACGCTATTCCTGGAGGCCGGGGAGACCGCCCAGTTCGGTTCCATTCAGGCTTTCGATCGGGCGTCCCTCTCAGTTGGAGCTGGGGTGACGTTGCAGATCGATGCTACAAGTTACACCCTTCCAAACGATTACCGGGCCAACCGAACGATCCTGGGTGCAGACGGTCAGAACGCCTTGATCCAAGCTCCTAACTTACAGCAAATCCGGACCGAAGGAGGTTGGGGTGGACGTTGGGATTACACGATCCTTGCGAAAAACGGAGGACGGGTAGAGGCCCCGATGTTGGGCGAGGTAATCGGACCTGTTCTGAATCAGTACAATGGGGACGATTGGGTTTCGATCCGAGCGGAGACCAGTGGAACTCTCTTACTTGGAGATCTTCATCTGCAACGCCATACCCGGTTGGTTGCCAGTGGAGCTGCCACGACGGTTCATGTTCACTCTTTAACCCTAGATCCTGCAGCGGTGGTGCAAATCTCCAGCCCGGCAGTGTTGGAGGTAGAAGGTGACCTGAGCTTCCAGTCTCAGGATGAAAATCAAGTTATTTTCGATGAAGCAGTGGTCCGATTTGTAGGCAATGGATCGCATCAGCTGGAAGTCGGGGGACAGGATAAAGGAAAGGATGGATCCCTGAGTAAGAACTTCGGCATCGGTCGGCTGGAGATCGGCTTACCCGGTGCCCCGGCCACAGTGAAGCTCGTTGATCTCATCGACAACGGCAACCGTGGAGACAATGACGAACCGGAGGCTCTTTATCTTTATGGTAATCTGATGGGGGACGGATTGGCTTTGGCTCCGGGGTCACGTCTCGTTATCGGTCAGATTCCGGTCTATGCCCGGATCAACGGCCAGATGGTTTCTTTGAATGAGACCTTAGGTGGAGCGGTGGCGGTTCAGCTTGGGGATGGGGTCATTGCACGAACCGGTGGAGCAGCGGTAGTGGACATGAATCCGAGCGGACCGATCTTACCGCCGTGGGATCATGTCGATGTGCAGTTTAATATCCCGATTGATCCGGCCGGCTTCACAGCAGCAGATGTGACGATTCACGGTC
>CAZBKV010000012.1:14527-16493 GCA_964492575.1 uncultured Verrucomicrobiota bacterium
GGCAGGACCGTGAATCTTCACATCTGCTGCTGTGAAGCCGGCCGGATCAATCGGGATATCAAACTGCACCAGCAGATGTGACGATTCACGGTCCTGCCGGTGTCGTTCCGGTTACCTCCATTACCCAGGTCGACGCTACTACGTGGCGGATTCAATTTGCTCCCCAAACAACGCATGGGACATATGAGATTCGGATCGGCCCCAACGTACCGGATCTGACCGGTCTTTTGCCACAGATGGATCAGAACGGCGATGGTGTGGCCGGTACGGCAGAGGATGTCTTTGTCGGCCAGGTCATGGTGGATATAGAGGGCCCGAAACCGACGATGGCCGCAGCCTTGTTGGGGTCAGCTTGGATTGGGGTTCAGTTTGATGAGCCTTTGGATCCCAATGTGGCCACGGACCCGCTTCATTACGAAATCGCCGGGGTTCATCCTACCAACGTCGTGTTACGGGAAGGCGGCCAGGTTGTGGAACTTCGGATGGCGGAGGCACCAGTGGCTCCCTATACCATCCATATCAGTGGCTTGAAAGACCTTCGCGGCAATGAGCAAGCCGGTGTGGAAGCTATTGACGCCGATCTCTTTCCGCTGCGTGGTATCTTACTGGGGAACCCGAAACTACCGGTGGAGGTCTTCACTGCGGATAACCAGGTGTTTGAGCTGTATGACGGCGGGGGAGATATCTGGGAAGGAAGTGACTCGTGTCGTTTCTATCAGGAAGAACGGGAAGGAGACTTTGACCTGCGCATGCGGGTCCGAGAACTGGTTGGGGAATCGCATTGGGCTCGGGTCGGAATCATGGTTCGGGAGAAACCGACGGCCAATAGCCGCTTTATCGCTGCGTATGTCTACCAACCGAATCGAGCCAATGCCTATACCTTCCACTGGAGGCAGACCGAAGGAGGAAGTACCGGTGGATGGTTAGGAGATTCGGGCGGTGTTCCTTTACCGAACGCCTGGATTCGACTCCAACGCGTGGGCGATACGTTCCGGGCTTACCGAAGCACAGATGGGGAAAATTGGACGCTCGTTGGGGAGAAGACCTTTGATCTTCCGGACACGGTCCTGGTCGGTTTTGTCTTAACCTCAGCCGGAAATCCGAACCAACCAACCCGTGCAGTGATTTCGGATTATGGAGATTACACTCCTTCGTTTGTCCGGCATCCGCAGTCCCAGACCGTGCTGAAGGGAGGAGACCTGCAGCTGGTTAGTGAGGCTCGCGGCGCCGGCACGCTGCATTATCAATGGTATTTCAACGGGGCTCCCTTGCCCGGCGAAAATCAGCCGATTCTCTTCCGTTCCGGAGTCACCACAGCGGTTGCAGGGGATTACTTTGTCGTGGTGACCAATTATTTGGGCAGCGCAACGAGCCATGTCGCCCAGGTTCGGGTAGACACCTCGAATCCGGCTGCGGGTTGGGAGGCCGATGTGGCCCCGCGCCCGAACGGCAACGGTAAGGTCACGGTTGCCGACTGGACTCAAGTAGGTCGATTTGCCGCCGGTTTAGACGTCCCGGCCAATGCCAGTGAATTTACACGGGCAGACTGTGCCCCGCGTTCTTCGTTAGGGGATGGCCGGATCAACATTACGGACTGGGTCCAGGCCGGCCGGTATGCTGCGGCCTTGGATCCACTGACCGCGGCAGGTGGTCCGAACGGAATCGGCGGTAGCAGCCTGGCAGAGGTTTCGACAACAGGAGTGCCTCGAACCATCGCCTTGGAGACACAAAGGTTTGAGGGTCATCGGTTGGTTGTAGCCATCCGAGTCACCGGTCTCGGCAACGAGAATGCCATCGGATGCAGCATACGGTTTGATGCCACGGCTCTGGAATTTGTTGCAGCCCAGGCCGGGGTTCTTTCCGGCGCTACCTTGTTGGTCAATGACCGTCAAGCTCCGGAAGGGCAGTTGGGATTGATTGTCTCGACGCCGATCGGTCAGCCGTTCCCGGCCCAACCCACGACGGT
>CAZBKV010000013.1:0-11679 GCA_964492575.1 uncultured Verrucomicrobiota bacterium
TAATACTTATCAGAAATTAGAGCAAACGGCGCGGGTGCAGGCCCAGACAGCAGATCAAGTGATTCGAACGCACCCCTATGAGTCGGTCGGGATTGCCTTTGGCATCGGAGTGCTGCTTGGGGTGCTATTGGGAAGGCGGTAAGAGAGCGTTATGGGATGGTTCGGCGACCGTGAGTTTGGTTTGATGGGGTCGATTCGTCGCTTGGTTGCTGGGATTGTGGCAACGGTGGCGAATCGACTAGAATTGTTTGTCCTAGAGCTTCAGGAGGAAGGGCGACGGTTGTTGGAAGTCGCCGTTCTCCTTTTATTTTTAGGGGCCTGCGTGACGTTGGCCCTTCTTTTATTGACCTTTGGGATTATCGTTCTGTTGTGGGATACGGCGCGGATTGAGGCTATTTTTGGGTTGATGGGGGTTTATCTGATCGTAGGATGGCTTATTGTGCTTCGACTTCGGGCCGTTCTTCGACGTGGAAAACCGTTTGAAGAGACGTTAAAGGAATTGCGGAAGGATCATCAATGGCTGGAGGGCAACGATTCGACACATCCGTCCCAAAAGACCCCATCCGACTAAAGAAACGGGCGTTGGTTTTAGAGAGTGAGCTGAATCGCCTTCGGCTGGCGGCGGAATGGCGGATCTTGCGTGCTTCTTTGCGTCGATTTGGAGGGATTCCCCAGCTTTTGGTCCCGGGGGTAGCCTTGGGAGGGGGTTGGCGTTTTCTCCGGCCACTTTTGCGAAGAGGAATGAGGAGGAAGGAAGAGGGCAGCGAGAAGAAAGGATGGATTCGGACGCTTCTGCCTGCGGTGGCCAGTGTGGCAATTCGGGAGATTCCCCGCTGGATTCGCCAAGCAAAACGGCGGAGAGGTCCGGCGCCGGGTAAGGAAGGGACAAGGCTTTTAAAGGCCCCGTCTGACCATTAAGGGAACAGAACTATCCTCCGAGTCCTTCAAACAGTTCTGCTACGCGAAAAGCCAAAGAGGGCCAGCGGTTGTCTTCCACTCGATCCATTCCAGCGAGATTTTGACGAAGTG
Organism: uncultured Verrucomicrobiota bacterium; assembly: GCA_964492575.1. Classification (GTDB taxonomy): domain Bacteria; phylum Verrucomicrobiota; class Verrucomicrobiia; order Limisphaerales; family CAZBKV01; genus CAZBKV01. The sequence goes on from CAZBKV010000013.1 coordinate 1,030, forward strand.
CCAGGCCGTAGGGGGTGCTTTCGTAAATTTCGACACAGTGGTACCGAAGATCGATCATCCACAGCCGGGGAATTTCACTTTCTTCATAAATACTTTTCTTCAGCACGGTATCCGGCCGGTGATCACCGGGATAGATGACCTCGGCGACCAGGACGGCCTTTCCGGTTTGGTCCACGACGGTTAAATCCGGGCGCAGAAGCGTTCCCGCCCGGACTTCCAGCACAGAACGGGGAGGTAAAACTCGAAGATCAGGTTCCCCAGCTAAGGCTGCTCTGATCAGCTCATGCAGACGTTGACAAACCGTTTCATGCCGTTCGCTCGGTGGAGACCGTAACCAGACTTCCCCTCCCACAATCTCTTCATATGGCTCTGTCATAGCAATGTCTTTATTATACAGACAAAGTGGCTTTCGAGAAGAAGGTTTTCGAGAGAGTTATCTCCTTCTCGCTTCGCCCCAAGACCTAACCCATGGAAAGACCAAGGCAGCGAAGATCCATTTGAGAAGGTCTCCGGGAAGGAAGGGGAGCAGTCCGGCAGCCCACACTTTCTCCCAACCGGTAAATTGAGCCAGCCAGGGGATTCCAAAGAGGTAGATGACAAGATTTCCGGTCAGCATGGCGAGGGCCATGGTGAGGAAGTGGCGATCCCAGCCTCGTTCGCAAAGCCAACCGATCACAAAGGCTGCAGCCACAAAACCGATCAGATATCCACCAGTAGGTCCAGCGATCCTCGAAATCCCGGCAGCCCCTCCGGCAAAGACAGGAAGGCCTAGAGCTCCTTCCGTAAGATAGAGAATCAGACTTAGGGCACCTCGACGACTCCCTAGCGCAGCTCCTACCAGAAGAACGCCGAAGGTTTGCCCCGTGATGGGAACCGGCCAAAGCGGAATCTCGATCTGGGCCATCAGGGCAACCCATCCGCTAGCTATCACCAGGAGCAGGGCTTCCTGCCACAGAGCCGTTCGCTGCCATAGAACATCGATGAGAGTTGTTGGCTGATAAAGTCCGCCTTCGTGCATGGTATAAAGATTCGCTCTCATAGCCTCCCGGTCGGTCTGTCAGTGTTTCCGTTCCCGAAAAGGGCATCTCTCTTTTCGGCCTTAATGGATAGGGGGCAAAAGAAGGGAAGCCAAGTGGATTTGTGGAAACTTTTGGAAAGAAGGAGATTTTATCTAATATCGACCTTTTGGCTTATAGCCAGGGTTTTGAGATCAAAACCAGCAAGATCGACAAGGGGATGGGGAATCGATAAGGTTTGGCCAGGAGGAATGGTTGAAGACAACACAAAGGAACCGGTAGCGAAAACAGAATCGAAGGGAGCGTCTGTCCCGGCTGGAAAAAGGACTAGGGTAACGGATGAGGAGGGGCGGTTGCGACTGAAAGATCTGGAGTTGTCGTCGTGTTTATGGTTGGCGCCGTTGGCGGGGTATACGAATTTGCCGTTTCGGTTAGTAGTGCGGGAGTTGGGCGGCGTGGGGTTGGCTGTAACGGAGATGGTAAATGCTCGGTCCTTATTAGAGCGGCGGCCGAAGGCCTTGCAATTGATCCAGACTCGGCCGGAGGATCAACCGTTGGCGGTGCAGTTGTTTGGAGCGGTGGTGGAGGAGGTTTGTGAGGCCGCGCGGTGGGTTGAGGATCAGGGATATCTGGTTGTGGATTTGAACATGGGGTGTCCGGTGCCGAAGGTTTGCAAAACCGGGGCAGGGGCTGCGTTGTTGCGGGATGAGGATCGGGCGGTACGGTTGGCGGAGGCGGTGGTGCGTGCGGTCCAGATTCCGGTGACGGTGAAGATGCGATTGGGTTGGGATCCGCAGCATATTACAGCGCCGGAATTGGCTCGGCGGTTTGAGGAAGTGGGGGTTGCGGCGGTGGTCGTGCATGGGCGAACTTGGGAACAGGGATTTTCCGGGACTGTCCATCTAGAGGGGATTGCTGCGGTAGTGGCTTCGACCCGTCGGATGCCGGTTATCGGAAATGGTGATGTGGTGAGTCCGCTGCATGCCAAACGGATGCTGGAGGAGACCGGATGTGACGGGGTAGCGATTGGGCGGGGGGCTTTTTACAATCCGTGGATCTTTCCACAGACTTTGCATTATCTACGGACGGGGGAATTGCTTCCAGAGCCTTCGTTTGAGGAGCGGGTCCGGATCATGCGACGGCATCTCGATTTGATGGTAGAGGTTTATGGGGAAGAGCGGGGATGTGTGATGTTTCGGAAGATTGCTTCGTGGTATGCGCGGGGGTTTGGTCCGGCAGCGGAATTTCGGCGACGGGTGAGTACTTTAAAGCGGCGGGAGGAATTTGATCAAATTTTGGAAGAATACCGGAAATGGCGAAGTCGGTTTTGCGATGCAAAGGGAGAGTTACTGCCTCGGTACCGACCCAAATTAGGGATGGAAACAGGTTGGGAGAAAGAACTCCAGGTTCCGCAAGGTCCGGTGGATTGGGGATAAGCCGGGTCGAGCGATGGGAGGGCAGCTTCAAAGGAAAGGAGCTATCCATCGTAGGATGCGGCTAAAAAGAAACCGGAGTCAGGATAATTTCGGCTTGCTGAGTAAAAGGGAAATTTCCCACAATCTTGTCCGGTTCCGGAACAGGATGGGAAAAGAAGAGAAGGTAATGGGTATGTTTTGAGGGAAAATCGAAAGAGTGGGAAAAGGGAAAGAACGAGTTAAGAATGAAAGAAAAGAAAGAGAAAGCGATGGGAAAAGGGGAGGTGAGGGGAGAGATTCCGACCGCTGCGGCTGTGGCAGAGGATTTTTCCACGGCCGCGTTGGCTCATCCTACGGATTCTTACCCGACGGTGGTGAAGGCGGTAGCTTTTGCTCGAGTGGGATGGATTGGGAATCCGTCGGATGGATATTACGGGAAGACGATTGCCTTTACGATTTCGAATTTCCAGGCGGAGGTGATCGTGTCGGAATCGGATCAGCTGGAGATTGTACCGAATCCTCGGGACCAGGCGGTGTTTCGTGGTGTGGAAGAGTTGGTTCAAAACGTCCGTCGATTTGGATATTATGGAGGGATCCGGCTTTTAAAGGCGGCGATCAAACGGTTTTGGGATTATTGTCGGGAGCATGAGATTGAGTTACCGAAGCGCAATTTTCGGATGTTATACCGTAGCAATATTCCGGAGCAGGTGGGGTTAGCGGGATCGAGTGCGATTATTACTGCTTGTTGGCGGGCCCTGATGCGATTTTATGGGGTGAATGTTCCGAAACCGTTGCAGCCGAATTGGATTTTGTCGGTAGAGACCGAAGAGTTAGGGATTCCGGCCGGGTTGCAGGATCGAGTAGTCCAGGTCTATCAAGGAGCGGTGTATATGGATTTTCGAAAGGATTACATGGAATCCCATGGTCATGGAATTTATGAGCCGCTGGATCCGAGCGTCTTTCCTCCGATGTACCTGGCCTATCGGGAAGAGGCGTCGGAAGGGACGGAGATCCCCCACAGCGACTTGAAGAGCCGATATCTTCGGAAGGATCCCCAGGTGTTGGAAGCGATTGCGTTTTGGATTGAGCTGACGGATCGGATGCGGGAGGCGTTGGAGAAACGGGATTGGGAGTTGGTCGGGCACTTATTAAATCAAAATTTTGATAAACGGCGGGAGATTCTGCAGATTCATCCGGCTCATGAAGAGATGATCGAGCTGGCTCGTTCGGTGGGGGCAAGTGCCAAGTTTACCGGATCGGGAGGGGCTATTGTTGGAACCTACCGGGACGAAGCGCAGCTGGAGCGATTGCGGGAGGTCTTTCAGCAGAAAGGGATTCGAATTGTTATTCCACAGATTGCTGTGTAAGGAGACGGTTATGGCAGATCAACAAATTGTTCGGAAAGCGGTCATTCCGGCTGCAGGGTTAGGCACGCGGCTTTTACCGGCTACGAAGTCCCAGCCCAAAGAGATGCTCCCGATTGTGGATACTCCGGTGATCCAATATGTGGTGGAAGAGGCGGTGGCCGCGGGGATTCAGGATATTTTGATGATCATCGGGAAAGGGAAACGGGCGATTGAGGAGCATTTCGATCGGAACGTAGAGCTGGAACAAGCCTTGGAAAGAAAGGGAGAACAAGCGTTGGCCGAGGCGCTCCGTCGTTGTGCCGGTATGGCGAATATCCATTTCGTGTGGCAGAAAGAGCAGCGGGGATTGGGGGATGCGGTCCGTTATGCCCGCGACCATGTCGGGAATGAACCTTTTGCCTTGCTGTTGGGTGATACGTTGATTGAATCGGAAGGATCACTTTTGAAAGAGATGATTCGTCTTTTCGGACGATTTAATGAGAGCATCGTCGCGTTGGAGACGGTACCGCATGAGAAGGTCTCGAGCTACGGGATCGCTGCGGTTCGGTCGATTGAGGATGGGGTTTGTTTAGTGACGGATTTGATTGAGAAACCGAGTCCGGAAGAGGCCCCCTCCAATTTAGCCATCGCAGCCCGGTATATTCTGACTCCTAAAATCTTTGATTACATCGAGCAGACCCCGCCCGGGAAAGGCGGGGAAATTCAGCTGACGGATGCGATGCGGCGGATGTTGCAGGATTCGGCGATTTATGGGTATGTCTTTGCCGGACGCCGGCACGATGTGGGGAACAAACTGGATTTTCTGAAGACCAACGTGTGGTACGGGTTGCAGCGGAAGGATATCGGACCGGAATTGCGGCAGTGGCTTCGGGAGGTTTTAGAACAAGGGGATTCGGTCTTTAAAGCCGGCGCGGACGTCTCAGAATCGGCTTCCCAGGAGAAAACAGCCTAATTCTTCGGGTTTTCTTTCGTCTTTTGCTTGCCCCAAGGGGGTGAGAGCACAAAATTGGGTCTTCGGCTATGGAATATCGAATTGCGAAGTTTGCAGCGTCGTTGTCTCCCTCCGTGACGCTGGCAATTACGGCTAAGGCGGCCCAAATGAAGGCGGAGGGAGAGGATGTCATTGGTTTTGGGGCAGGGGAACCGGATTTTGATACTCCTCAGCATATTAAAGATGCGGCCGTCCAGGCCTTGGCCGAGGGATTTACGAAATATACCCCCAGCAGTGGAACGCTGGAACTGCGGGAAGCCATTGCAGAGAAGCTTTATAAAGACAATGGGTTGGAATATAAACCGACCCAGATCATTGTCTCCTGCGGCGCCAAGCATTCCTGTTACAACGCCATCCTGGCCACATGTCAGGAAGGGGACGAAGTCCTGATCCCTGCTCCCTATTGGGTCAGCTATCCGGAAATGGTCAAGCTGGCCGGGGCAAAACCGGTTATTCTTCCGACTACCCCGAGCACGGACTATAAACTGACGCCGGAACAACTTCGAGAGGCGATCACGGATCAAACCCGGTTGCTGATCCTCAACACTCCTTGCAATCCGACCGGAGTGGTCTACACGCCGGAAGAACTGAAGGCGATCGGGGATGTGTGCGTGGAGAGAGGGGTGTTGATCCTCAGTGACGAGATTTATGAGAAACTGCTTTATGACGGGGCCCAGCACGTCAGCATGGCAAGTTTTTCAGACGAACATTATGCCTGTACCATTGTGGTTAATGGATTTTCCAAGGCTTATGCGATGACCGGTTGGCGTCTAGGGTATTTGGCAGCGCCGGAACCGATTGCCAAGGCCATTGCCGCAATCCAAAGCCACACCACCAGCAATCCGACTTCCTTTGCCCAGAAAGGTGGATTGGCCGCGCTGAAAGGGCCACAGGATCACCTGCAGGCCTGGTTGGCCGAGTATGACAAACGTCGGCGGTATGCGCTGGGGCGGCTTCAGAGTTTTCCGGGGATCCAGTGTACGGTTCCTAAAGGGGCCTTCTACCTCTTCCCAAACATTGGAGCACTTGGGTTAAGCTCCACGGAATTTTGTACTCGTCTGCTGGAGGAATATAGGGTTGCGGCTGTTCCAGGGAAAGCGTTTGGAGCCGACGATGCAATTCGCATCAGTTACGCAACCAGTATGAAGAATCTAGAGCGAGGGCTCGATCGCATGGAGAAGTTTGTGCAGAGTTTGGCCAAGTAAGTCCTTCGATCCCTTGGAAAGTTTATCTCGGGAAAGGCCGACAAGGGGAAAAGCGAGGGGTACAGTTGGTTCTGCGAGGGATTTAAAAGAGAGTTTAGGAAGAAGCGTACCGATGGGCCGGTCTACAGGAGACCGGCCTTCTTTTTTGGGCTTATGACTGTGAGGAATCGCGTTGTTGTTGGCTTTTTTGGCGGAGGGCACGGATTTTGTCACGGAGCTCCGCCGCGCGTTCAAATTCCTGGGCCTCGATCGCTTGGCGTAATTCGCGCTCGAGTCGCTCTTCTGTGGAGAGCGGTCGGGTCATTTCAATTCGTTCAATAAGACCAGTAAGGGATTCGATCGCCCGTTCCCGTTCTACCTGGAACGTCTCATCGTCCATCTCCGGGAGGGATTGGATGGTCTTAAGCTCGCGACGGAGGATTTTTAAGGCCTGGAGATATTCATCTTTTTCCAACTCTTGCATGGCTGTAGCCATGGCCCGGATTCGAAGCACATACGGACGCCAGCGTTCCAGGTACCAACGATCCTCTTCGTCTTCGGCAAACTGATGGATGAAATCGAAGACGGCGAGGTTCCGGGTGGTATCCCGGATCGTTCGTTGCCAGTCCTGAATTTGAAACAGATGGACGTAACGGAGGTAATAGAGCGTGGCTTCATTGAACAACTCGGCACATTCTTCGGAATTTAAGGAGAAGGTGGTGTGGCCTTGTTCGACTTGTTTTTGCATGCGATGGATATGGTAGTCGAACAGAGATTCAAACCCATGAGGCTTTTGCCCATCCGGTCGGCCCTCTAATTCGTACTGTTCAATCCCCATCGGGGTTCGAACTTGCATCACCTGACGACCGTTGACCTCGATGACACGGATGTTGTTTTCCGGGTCATAAGGCCAACTTTCCAGCAGCGGTCGAATGTCGATTTTGTCTCCCATACTCACGTCCCATCACAAACCATGGAGGTTGTTGGGCTGAAGATCAAGAAAACGGATGCCTTTCTCCTCCCTTTCATGCCTCCTTTTCGGAAGAGGAAGTGGAGTCGAGTTGTTGACAGAGAAACGTTTCCCATCGTTGGAGTTCGGCCAAAGTGTAAGAAAGGGAAGGGGTTCCGGGTGCGGTTCGACGACGGAGGGCCTGGTCAAGGTCAAAGATTCCCTGGATATCCGGTTCGATTTTGGGGTGGATCGACTGCCATTGTTCCAGGCTGAGCTCCCGCAGGGTACATCCCTGCTGTTCGGCCAAAGCCACGGCTCGACCGACCAGATGGTGTGCTTCCCGGAAGGGAACACCTTTCCGAACCAGGTAGTCCACGACGTCTGTGGCTAAGAGGGCGGGATCGGAAGCCGCTTGCCGGCAGGCTTCGGTATTGACTTCGATTTGGGTCAGCATCCCGGCCATCAGGCGGACACAGGAACGGACGGTATCGGCGGTGTCGAACAGTCGTTCTTTGTCTTCCTGGAGATCGCGGTTGTAGGTCATGGGGAGGCCTTTCAGGAGAACGAGAAGGGCATGCAGGTTGCCAAGAACGCGGCCGGTTTTGCCGCGGATTAATTCGGCAACGTCCGGGTTTCGTTTCTGGGGCATGAGGCTGGAACCTGTGGTGTAGGCATCGGAAATTCGGAGAAAACCAAATTCGGCGGTGGACCAGAGGATCAGGTCCTCGGCCAACCGGGAAAGGTGGACAGCTAAAAGGGCGGCAGCAGCACAGAATTCCACCACAAAATCCCGATCCGACACGGCGTCCATGGAGTTCCGAGTGATTCGGGGTCGTCCTTCGGCATCGACGAATCCCAACCGACGGGCGACTTCCTCCCGATCGATCGGCAAGGTAGAACCGGCTAAGGCGCCGCTGCCCAGGGGGCATTCATTGAGACGTTCTTGGGCATCTTGGAATCGGCCGATATCTCGTTGGAACATTTCGACATAGGCCAGGAGATGGAAGGCAAACGGCACCGGCTGAGCCCGTTGCAGATGGGTGTAGCCGGGAATGATCACTTCTGCATACCGCTTGCCTAACCGGACCAGGTTTTGCTGGAGACGACGGATTTCCGGGATCAACCGCTGGATTTCTTCGCGGGTCCACAGCCGCATGTCCAGGGCGACCTGATCGTTTCGAGAACGAGCGGTGTGGAGTTTGGCCCCCGCAGGGACGCGTCGGGTCAGCTCCGCTTCGATGTTCATGTGGACGTCTTCCAGCTCCGGACGCCAAGGAAAGGTCCCCTGTTCGATTTCGCGGGCGATTTGATCCAGGGCCTGGAGGATGGCATCGCGTTCTTCCGGGCTTAGAAGGCCGACCTTAGCGAGCATGGTCGCATGGGCCTTTGATCCTTCGATATCCTGGCGCCACAGACGACGGTCGAAGGAGATGGACTCGGTAAACTGTTGAACCTCTTCTGCGACCTCGTCCTGGAACCGTCCACTTCGAGAAACCGGTTTGGAATGATTGGTTGTCATATCCTTGATAGGAGACAATCTGGAGAGACTTTAGATGGAAGTCACGCGGGAATTTACGATTTTTGGGGCAGAGTTTGGGATGGATTTTTTCCAGGGAGGCTTGCATTCAGGGCAAGTTCCGGTTTCCTAGATTTCAGGCTTGGGGGAAACGGGTAGGTTTTCCGGAAGGAGTGATCGATGCCCAAGGTCTTTATTCGAACATATGGTTGTCAGATGAACGAGCGCGATTCGGAGGCAGTAGCCGCCGAATTGCTGCAGAGGGGGTATGAGTTGGCAGGGTCGGAAGAAGAAGCGGACGTGATCCTTCTAAACACTTGCAGTGTCCGAGAGCGGGCGGAGCAAAAGGCCTTGGGGCGAATGCGGTATTTAGCGGAGCAGGTGGCCCAGCGTCGACCGGAGGTTGTCCTGGGATTCCTGGGGTGCATGGCCCAGAGCCGCGGGGAGGAGCTGATTCGATTGATCCCCCAAGTGCGGTTAGTGATAGGAACCCGGCGTCTATGGCGGGTGGCGGATTATCTAGATGAAATCCTTTCCGGGCGAAGGGAGGTGGTTTGTGATACGGAGATGGAGCCGGAGAAGACCGGCTGGACGACGGGGCATGTCCTTAAGGGCCCACGGCCGCCGGTCCGGGCTTATGTGAACATTATGCAGGGGTGTAATCAGCGATGTAGTTTCTGCATTGTTCCCTACACTCGCGGGCCGGAGGTTAGCCGGCCGATTGAAGAGATTGTTCGAGAGTGTGAAGAATTAGCTCGTGCCGGGGTGAAGGAGGTGATTCTTTTAGGGCAGATTGTGACGAGTTACGGCCGGCGGATGATTCCGGTGCGGGAGGGAAAGTCTCCGTTTGTTCAGCTCTTGGAAGCGGTGCATGAGGTTGATGGGATTGAGCGCATTCGATTTACCTCGCCTCATCCGAAGGGGTATGGGGACGATTTGGTGGAGGCGTATGGGCGGTTGCCGAAGTTGTGTGAGAGTGCCCATATTCCGGTGCAGAGTGGGAGCAATCGGGTTTTGCGGCGAATGCGACGTGGATATACCCGAGAGCGGTTTTTGGAGATTGTGCAGAAACTTCGCCGAGTGAGACCGGAGATCGGTCTGGGGACGGATATTATCGTGGGATTTCCGGGAGAGACCGAGGAGGATTTTGAACAGACGGTGGAATTGGTTCGGGAGGTTCGGTTTGATAGTGCCTTTGTGTTCAAGTTCTCCCCGCGGCGGGGCACACCGGCTGCGGAGGATCCGGAGCAACTGCCGCAAGAGGTCATTGAACAGCGGCATGCCCGGTTGTTGAAGGTAGTGAACGAGGTGGCTGCGGAGCGATTTCAACGGATGGTGGGGCGGACTATAGAGGTCCTGGTGGAAGGGCCGAGCCATAAAAATCCGAATCGGCTCGAAGGCCGGACACGATGTAATAAAATCGTGGTCTTTGAAGGATCGGAACGGCATATCGGACAATTGATTCCGGTCCGGATCGAACGGGCTACGGCAGTGACATTGTATGGAACACCGGTGATTCACGAAGGAACCAGTTTATGAAAGCGACGTTGTGGGTGACGTTAGTCGGGGCCTTGTATGGACTGCCGCAATTGATCGGTCTACTGCGGCCGGAGTTATGGGCACGGTGGCTGCGGGCATTCCCTCGATCCAAACTATGGGGATGGATCTTGATGCCATGGGCCACGGTCTGGTTTTTGTACCTTCTGAATCAAAACGCCGTTTCGGATTTTGCGCCTTATAAGACGGTTTTGTTGCTTGCCTTTGGGGTCATTGGGTTCGGGACGTGTTTCTTCGTGCAGGACTTCCTTGCAGTACGAGGGTTAGCGATCCTGGTCTTACTAGTGGCTTACTACGTGCTGGAGGCTATTCAATGGCTGGACACGCAATGGCGGTTGGTCATTACGACCTGGATGTACGTGAATGTAGTGTTGGCGATTTGGATTACGATTTCCCCTTGGCGGCTGCGGGATTACATTGAGTGGAACACCCGTAATCTGCGGTGGCTTCGGATCGGTTCGGCGATTCGGTTTGTTTTTGGGTTGGTAGTGATGGTGATCGGTTTAACCGCGATTCGGGCCGCTGAGTTGGCGAAATGAACAAAGACGGAATCCATGGCCCGTCCGGATAACATTTTGGTGATTCGAGGAGGAGCGATCGGGGATTTTATTCTGACGCTTCCGGTGTTGACGCATCTGCGACGGGAATTCCC
>CAZBKV010000013.1:11689-15686 GCA_964492575.1 uncultured Verrucomicrobiota bacterium
GGATTACCATCCTTGGATATCCGCATATTGCTCGGCTTGCATTGTTGGGAGGATTGGCCGACGAGGTGCGACCGATCGAGGCCCAGGCATTGGCCTCGTTTTTTGTCCCGAATGCCGCGTTACCGGAAGAATGGGCGGAGTTCTTCCGTCAGTTTACAGTGATCCTGAGTTATCTTTATGATCCAGATCAGATCTTTGCGGAGAACGTCCGGCGGGTGAGCTTCGGAATGTTTATCCCCGGCCCCCATCGACCCAATGAGCAAACAGGACGTCATGCCGCCGATTGTCTTTTGGATCCATTGCGGGCCTTGGGGATTGAGCCGGAGGACGCCATTCCTCATCTTGAGATCCACCAAGAAGAATCTTCCGGATCGCTTCGGCCTCTAGATGTTCCGGTGTTTGCGGTGCATCCGGGTAGCGGCAGCCCTCGAAAAAACTGGCCGATCGATCGATGGGTGGAATTGCTTCGGCGACTGAAAGATCAGATTCCCCATCACCTTTGCTTGATCGGCGGGGAGGCGGACCTGGAACGGATTGAAGCCTTACGGGAGGTCTGGCCGGAAGAACGGCTGCAGATCGTGATCAATCGACCGCTGGAAGAAGTGGCGCTGGTCTTGCACGGGAGTTTTGGGTTTGTAGGGCATGATTCGGGGATCAGTCATTTGGCAGGGGCGATTGGGACGCGGTCTGTGGTGCTTTGGGGGCCGACGAAGGAGCAGGTTTGGCGTCCCCCACAGTCTCAGGTTCAGATTGTTCGGGATCCAGATGGATTGGATCGGCTTTCGGTGGAGACGGTCCTTCGAGTTATAGAGCGATGGATTTTAGGAAGGGGGATGAACAGATTAGGCTAGGATTGGCTCTAATACATTTGAGGAAAAACCAAGGCCTGCTGTTAGCGTTATTGAAATCTAGGGTTTGACCTTTCCCAGCAAAAACCGTAAATATTCAAAAGAATGGATCAGTCCAAAAAACACATCCTACAAATCGACCTTCAAAACCAGATCAAAAAGCTTTGGCTGGTTGGCCTTATCCTTTCCTGGATGCCTTGGGCCAGCCAGGCGGCCGAACGAGTCATCATCTCCGATTCCCACCAGCCTCATCCAAACTACAATGCCCAATTTCAGAAAACCCGAATTTTGAATTGGAATTCGCTTTTCAAACCTAAACAGTCTTCACTGGAACCAATCGTTCCTACCCTTCCCTTCTCTATCGGCTCAGAATCTTCTGTTACCCCTCTTTCGCAGGAACAGCTGCTGAAGTTGGATCAAAGACGACATTGGATTTTTGCCACGCCAGAGCAGATGACATTATCGGATGAAGCCGTTCTCCAGGCGGTGGGAGTTCGGACTCCATCCAATTCGCAATGGGAGACGTCGATGGAATCTAAGACCACTTCCCGAGTGCTGGAACGCTATTTCCAGAGCCAAGAAAAGAAACAAAATGCAGATTACCAAACCGCTCTTCAAATGAATCGCCTTCGTGAACAGGAAGCCACCTTAAAACAAGCTCAAACAGAGAGCACTATAAACACTCCTCAGCAAACCAATCCTTCCCTGGTTCCCAATCCAGCAGAGGCCTCAACCAATCCTTCTCTTGAACCGGTAGACACCATGGGACAACCGTTTGGGCCGGGTATGAATTTTCTGGCAGATCGACCGGCTCCTTTGATTCGAGCGTTAGGTTTTCCGGTAGGGCCCTCTTGGGCTACCGAAGGTACTGCCCCGGTAGGGGGTGGATTGGCAAATAACCTTGTCGGGCAAAATCCATTGGGTGCCAGTCCGGTGAAGAGTTTAATCGATAATCCTCTCCGAGATATTGATCCCCTCGCCGTAAGTAAGGATCCTACACGTCAAAATCTAAATCCAGTCCAACCTACCCCGACCCTGCCAACCACCGACAGCCTTCAACCCCAAGATCTTGCTTCCACGTTGGTAGGATCGATGGGGTTGCCTCAACGCCCTTCCTTCAGTTCCCTTCGTCCCGAAAAAAGTCCTTTGCGAATGTTACCTAAATCAGATCTTCCCTATATGCCTCCGGTTCAACGGCCCACCTCGATCAAATCGATCCCACTCCACTTACAACCTCCCCCTCGGACGTTTTAGCCGGCAAGGTCCTTTTCATCAGATCTTCCTCTCCCTTTTGGCGCTTTCTGGGAGAGGAACGGCTGAAAAAGTCTCCCTCCGGTTCCTGTATTCCTCAATCGAGAAGAAAAGCCTTATTCTCTGACTTGCGAACTTCAATCCCTTCGTCGTAGCGTGGAGAGGTACAAGATGGAATAGGCCGAGATTCGTGGAGCAAGATCGATTCGTGTAGAAGATTTTTCAGCATGCAAAGCGGGCAACATCGGATCCGGTGTGAACATTGTCATAAGGACGTGACCGTCTGGAAGCGACCGGGTGCCCGTACTGTTCCGTGCCCGAACTGTGGAGAACCGATCGATCTGGAGCGTGGATCTGAGCTCAAAGCAGGGGAGGAGGCCACCTCGCTTCGTGATCAGCCTCAAAAATCGATTGCTCCAACCCCCTCTTTCCCCGAAGCCGTTTCCCAAGAACCGGTTTCTGAGCCATCGATCTTGTCAGACTCCCAAAACGCCCAGGCCGCTCAGCGTAAGGCAGAATTCATTCCAAAAGAAAAGGCCCCCTCCTCCGCTTCTGCCGAAACAGAACCCATCTGGGGACCTGAACCGACCTCTTTGGATGCCTCTTCTTCAACCGCTTCAGGAACCGGGGCAAGCGAATGGCAGGAAGAGGAAATCATGGAACAGCCTTTAGGCCGTTGGATGTTGATATTCAATTTAATCCTCGTTTTTACCGTCTTGATCGTAGCGTTTGCTCTCTATCGTTCCGGTCGGAGATGGGCAACCCATACCCCGGCTCCTACGCAAAAGCTGGAGAAACAGATGGAGAGCCACACCGAGCTATCCCAGCTTTTACAATACTCTGACCGACAACTCCAGGCGGCCGAAAAGACCGCTGCCTCTTTCCTCCTCGCTGCGGCTCAAGGACAAAGGCGACAGGCAGAGACAATCGGACAGCTCTCTTTCCAGGCAGAGGAATGGACGAAACTCCACGCCGCCCTCGTCCCGTGGAATCTAAGTCCAACCAATCCACCGGTCGCGGTGGGAATTCCCAAACCGTTGTCCCAAGGTCTTCGGTTTCGATTCCTTCCTCGGTTTCAGCCGGCAGATCGTCCCCTTCTCGTTGATCTTCTTCTTTCCAGCAACCGGTGGAAGATTCAAGCGGTGACGGTCCCTCCGCCTCCTCATCAAACAGGGGCCGTCTGTCGATTGGAATGGATTCCCCGGGCTTCTTCTCCAGGGCCGTCAGCTCCTCCTCAATCCGCTTCGTCCACACCTCCCAAGGCATCCGAGGCTTCTTCAAAAACCAACGCTCCTTCCCAACCTTCTCATCTTTCTCGCCCCCATCAATCCTCTGCCCCTGGGAATTAAGAACGGTCTTTCTGTTGGAAAGATCAGGCCTGCCGGAAGCTGGATGGACGAGCAAGAAACGAAAAAGCAGGGCCGAACCGACGGAGAGGCTTGGGTTTCCAACATTGCATCGGGCAGAAAACCATCCCATCGTATTCACCAATATGAGTCTTGATAAAGAGACCAAAGAAAAACAGGTTCTGGTGGTTCATTATGCGGAGATCGGACTGAAGGGAGAAAATCGTTCGGAGTTTCTTCAACGGCTTCGGGCCAATTTGCAGACACGGTTCCGAAGCGGTGGAATGGGTCCGGAATGGACTGTGAAGGTAATCCCAGGAATGCTCCTGGTCGATGTGCCGGAAGAAGCGACGGAGGAGGCGATTCAACGAGCCTTTCGGTATGTAGAACAAGTCTTTGGAGTGGCTTGGTACGCTTTGGCCAGGCGGGTAGAACATCAAGGATTTGTGGGAGACCAGGCCCAGGCCGATGAGGCCCGATTGCATGCGGCACTGATCCGTCTTGCGGAGGAGGCGTATCGGCCGAATGCTACCTTTGCGGTTCGAGTACGAC
>CAZBKV010000013.1:15710-16465 GCA_964492575.1 uncultured Verrucomicrobiota bacterium
GGGCCCCGGCGGGTTGCCGGTAGGGTCGGCAGGACGTGTGTTGCTCCTTCTTTCCGGCGGGATTGATTCGCCGGTAGCCGGATGGCTCATGGCCCGGCGGGGGTGTTATGTGGATATGCTTCATTTTAGTGTCACCGAGCCGAGCGAGGAGGAATTAAAAAGAAACAAAGTGGTCGAGCTCGCCCGCCGGTTAGCCGGATACACGTTGGGCGCACGGCTTTTTATCGTCCCTTACACCTACTTTGACATGGCTTTGCTCCGCAAACCGACGGCGTATCAGCTGGTCTTATTCCGCCGTTTTCTCCTACGCACCGCCGAGAGACTAGCCGGCCAGATTGAGGCAGAGGCCTTGGTGACCGGTGATAGCCTTTCCCAGGTCGCCTCTCAAACCCTTTCGAATCTGGTAGCCACCTCTCGTGCCGTGCAGATGCCGATCTTCCGGCCCTTGATCGGAATGGATAAGGAAGAGATCGTCCAATTGGCTAAGCAGATCGGAACGTACGATCTATCCACTTTGCCGTACAAGGATTGTTGTGCCTTGATCAGCCGTCACCCGAAGACCCGATCACAGCACGATCGATTGGTCGAAATCGAACGACAAATCTTTCCAGACTACGAAGCCTTGATTCAGAAGACCTTGGCGGCGGCAAAGACCGTCTGGGTCGAACCACCCCCTCTGGAGGAAACCGAAGGACCCGAACACATGCCAATCCCGGCCGATTCCTCTCAGACCGAATTCACCGATGGATGAATCC
>CAZBKV010000014.1:0-12769 GCA_964492575.1 uncultured Verrucomicrobiota bacterium
GCGTTGATCCGCTAGCACAGGCAAATCAATGGTTATTGTTCATCTCCTGAATAAGTTGTTCGATTTGGTCTATTATTTGTTTGGCTATGGTCATGGCATCCTTCGCATCCTGTGCATTGGGTAGCCCTTCCGTAAGGAACCAGGGAGCGCGTCTGGGTAACGGGTGGGGATATAGAAACGATCCAGCAACTGCACTTCAAATTGCTGTTCTGCAAACGGATTGGGATCAAGCAGCCTTAGCAGATCGGCCAGACGATGTGCGCGCGGCGGCGTTTGCCCCTGGTAAACTAGCAGCCCTTTGATTGCTTTTTCCGCGCACTGCTGGGCATGAAAGCAGACCTGGTTGTACAACGCCTCTCTCATGGCCAATTCAGCCATACGCAGGTCTTGATATGCAAAATCAAGCCAACGTTTGCTTGCTTCGCTCATACAGCACCTTTCCTTTTTCGAGGATCTCCTGGCGCACAAAGGCTCTCTCTTTGGCCAAGCGCGCGAATTCCTCCGGCGTGTAAACCAATATGTCCACGCCGACCTGAGGACGAAGCAATTGCATCACTTCGCGGATGCGGTCCAAAAATCTGCTCTTGGTCTGTTTGATGATCACCAGGTCGATATCGGACCATTCTTCCACGTTGTTTGAGGCCAGCGACCCAAACAACAAAATACGTTCTGGGTCGTACGCTTCCCGTAGCCGTTCGATGTAACGTTTCAATTCCGCCTCCAGAAGCGCCCGTCGTTGCGTTGTCTTCTCATCGCTGGTCATATCTCATCTCCTCTTTGCAATTCACCCCCTACGTGCTGTGTCACCTGGCAAAGTTCGCTTAGAGTAGAACGGACTTTACCTCTTTCAAATCTCAAAAAACACCTTGAGAGAGAAAGGGAAAAGCAAAAAGAGGAGCTCACGTTCTGGCGAAACGACCATAAAGGGGCCGAAGAAAAACCACGGCTAAATCAAGGATTTATTGTTGCTGGGGGTATCGGTCAGATCATCTTGCACACCAAAAAGGTCTTCTCACAGCCCTACCACTTGAATCGGATGGGCCAATCCAGCACCACTGGTCAGCTCCAGTATCGGTTCTTCCTTTTACTCTCCTTTCACAACGGCCGAAGCCGCCTTCATAGATGCCACAGACCTTCCCCACCGCCTTTTCGATCTGTTCCGTACCTTGCGGTAGCTTCATACGGCTTACGACCTTTTACCAATCCGTCCGTTTTGCCGCAACAACATCGAGGTGTCGGCCTTTCCTTTGTGCCTCTTTTGGACGCACTCCAGATGCGTTCTGGCCACTGCATATTAAACCTCTTCCATCTCTTCCGCCCTTCTCTCCCAAGGCTTTTCCTTCTTTCTTGGGGGTAAACCATTCTATAGTGAGGCTCCTTATTTAGGTTTGGACTTTCGGGGAGATCGTGTTTTCCCCGGCTCTCTTCTTTTTGGTTAGGCATTCGCCTTGGACATGAGGATGAGGCGTGGATGGGGGATTAGGGCGTTGCGTATATCTACCTTTCCGGAGCCTTACGATATCAATTATTTTCTTCCCCTTTCAAAAAAAATTCCCGATTGACAAGAAAGAGGTCCTATGTCCTTCTAAACTTGATAGGCCGGCTTCGTAACAGGTCCTCCGGAGCGTGGGAAAAACTCTGCGTATTGACCGGAACGGGCCAGAAAGGGAAAAGCAGAGTGGGTATCGGAAACGCCCCGATGCGAGAACCCGAATCCGGCACCTAAGCCATAGGGAGATAGCCCTATGAAAACAGCACGTCTCTTCGCAGTCTCAGCTTTATTAAGTCTTAGCCTTCCGCTTCTCTATGCTCAACAGCCTCCTGTAGAAGCCGAACACGGAGGAGTTCAGCCTAAATCTTCCACCTTTTACGTGAACTCTCCGGATGTGACTTTATGCAGTAATTTTCAGTGTCAAAAAACAAAGGTAGCGATCGTTGCTGACGGTTCGTTGATCATCGGCTGGAGAGACGATGGGCAAGATCTGATGGATCTTGGGGCGATTTGGACTCTGACCGGTCCGCAAGGGGATTTGTTAATCAATCCGACTCAGGTTACCTCCCAAGATCCTCGATATGCCGGCCAAAGTGTGGAATGTCCGTTCTTAGGATTTTTCCGTTCCGACGGTTCTCCGGTACCGGCCTATGTGGCACGGGATCCGCGAGTCCGCGCCGATCAATTTGGTTCTGGGATCGGAATGGGAGCGACGGTTTACGACATCGGTGGAGAGATCCCCGAGTTACAATCGGTCCAGCAGGATGATGGAGGCCAAGGCGGATTCCCGGCCGTCCAGCTTTTGGACCGTCATGGCAAACCGATTGGGATTGTGCTGGGGGCAAGTGATCAGGATGCCCAACCTGCCGGAGACATCGTCTTAGCGGATTGGGGTTACCTGTCCAATGGCAACATCGTCATCGTTTCTGAAAGCCATCAAGAGAACGACCTGGTCAACCGCTTTGGAGGGACCACTCCCGGCACCCATGTGGTGTACCGGATTGTGGATCCGACAGGGAAAGAAGTAAAAGCTCTCAGCCTCGTCAGTGATGCGCCGGTTCCCTGTCAGATTCGATCCGGATTGGCTATCACGAAGGACGGGTTTGCCATCCGGTTCCAACAAGCTGGCAAAGCGAAGGTGCGATTCTTTGATAATGACGGGAATCCGACGACCGGGACGATCGACTTAGCCACCTTAGCCGGAAATGCAGCCGCTGGAGAAGGTGGCTTAGGGGAAGACACAGGGTTCCAATCGAACGGAATCGATGCCTATGTAGCGGTGGCAATCGCTTCGGTCTCCGGTCGGAAACAGATCTGGGTGACCGTCCTCAATGAGGATGGGACGCTTCGGTATTCGAAAGGGGCGATTGACGACATGGCCCTTCGGAATCCGGGGAGTGCGGATGCCGCCATTGATCCGCAGGGCCGCGTGGTCGTGGTCTTTGAGGATACGCCTCCTACCGGGGCTACAGTTCCAATCATTATGGCCCGAATCCTCAAACCGGACGGGGAACCCTCTGCGCCCACCTTCTACGTCAGTGAGGTAGAACCACCGAGCCCAATGACAAGTGAAGCCCATCATCCACGCGTGGCCTGGCGGGAAGGAATGATCGCCGTGGTATGGGAGAGTATGAATACGCCGGGTTACGCAGGGCTGCTGAGCATCGCCGGACGTTGTTTGAGTACGTTTGAGCCGGGGACCGCAGAATCGGTCGGGCTCACTCGGATCGTTCCGGACACACCCATCATCGTTCCGCCGGCCGACGCGTTGGGGAATTGGGAACCCTACATCAGTGTGCTAGGAAACAGCGTCTTCTTAATCGAAGGCAATACTTTTGCAGAAGGAACCACAGACGCCCAGCGATTCGTTGTGATGCTTCAGCCGGTTGACGGCAAGCCAGGTAAGCTGGTGGAAGGGTTCTACGCAGACGATGGAACCCCCTATAAAGGAAAGATCAACGCCTCCCGTCAGAACGGAAACCCAGGCCGGGTTGCCGGCGATCGACGTCCCGGAGCTACGCACTACATGGTTGGAGCAGAAGCTTCGCCGCATGCGTTCCCGGCCTTCCAATCCGACAACCGCTGGAACCTTGGATTTGACCGACTTGCGGACGGTCGATATGCCACTGTCCAGATCTATGATCTGGATCTTGCCACCCTTACCCCCACGCCTTTGACCAAGGCCTTGGACGCCATCAACGGACGTCTCACCAGTGGCACTCCACCCAGCAGCCAGATCGGCCGATTCGGTGGGGACATCGCTTGCCTGGACAACGGCAACTTCGTCGTCGTGGTGGATGATCGTTCAGAGGTCCGTCATCCCGGTAAATGCACAACAGCCGTCATCCTCGCTCCCGACGGCTCGGTGGTCAAAGAAAGCTGGATGATCGATCCGCGGGATATCTGGTCCAACGTGACTTCCTACCAGGGCGGTTTCTGCGTCCGTGTCCATGACACCCTCTACTTCTTCGACAACGACGGAAACCTGCTCGGAACCTCTCCGCAATCCAGTTCCGGTCTGAACTTTGACACCGGTCGCGGGGATGGCACGCGAATCGCCGGTCATATCAACAGTCCGTATGTCTTCCTGGCCGGGAAAGTCACCGATGCGAAACTCGTTGAATTGGCCGTTTGGGATAGTCGAACCCAAAAATTCGTCACCTCCGCCGTAGTGAGCGAACCGGGATTCGCCGGGGATTTCAATCGGGTCAACCTAGCTGTGGATGCCCTCAATCGGGTTACCGTCGCCTGGGTGGTCAAACCCACCGGCTACGAACACGAACAAGTCGCCGCTCGGGTCTTAGCCTTTGATCCGGAGAAGAAAGAGATCCATCCATTGACCCCCAGCTTCTTTGCGTTCATTAATCATGCCAAGACCGGAATTCGGACCCTGCAAATGAGCGTGGCTATGACCACACGGCAAATCTGCATCGCGGCGAAAGGCGAGATCAACCTGGACAACAAACCCGAGGAAGGACCGAACTCGCCGCGTGAGATCAACTTCTACACTGTGCTGAGTCATCCGGATCCGGCAGAGGATCCTACACCACCGATTGGCGGTCCGTTGCAACTGACCATCACCCAGATTGCTCCAGGGAAAGGAAAAGTCACCTGGACCGGCAGCGGCGGTGTCCTCCAAACGGCAACCAAGATTACCGGTCCTTGGACCGATGTCCAAACGACCGGTCAATCCTATGAGTTCGACATGACCGAAAAGGCCCAGTTCTTCCGAGTCAGGCGTTAGTTGCCTCCAGGGAGAGAAGCACGCGGCGGTTGCAGCCATCCCGAAGCGCTGGGTTGCCCTTCCAACCCAGCGCTTCTTTTTCTTCTACGGCGGAACCGGAGGCCCCGTCTGAAAAAATCAGCGAAGGTGGGAGAAGCGTAACGACGTAATGGCATAATGCGTGACGGGGAAAAGATAAGATTTCATGCGGCGGCTTGAGGACAAGCTGCCCTACCTGCCTCTGGGCATTCGAAAGGGAATTGAAGGGTAGGGCGCGCTGTCCTCAGTGCGCCAGAAGAGGAGACGAATGATTTGCGGCGGCTTAGGGACAGGCCGCCCTACCTATTGAACCTCCCAGGCCGCGGTATATGAGAAACAGAGCCGAACTTGCTTGGAGGGAAAAGGCGTACCATGTTGAAAGGGACACCGTAGAGGAATCGGTCGTTAGGAAAGGATAGACTGATGTTTAGCATTTGGTTTTTAGGGCGAAATCTTCGGTTGTTGGTCCGTGCCGGGATCCTGATCGGGGTTTTATGGGGAGCGATTTTATGGCTCCGTTCCGAAGGACCATCTCCTTCCCGTCAAGTCCACTTGGAAGCGAAACTTGCCTCATCCCATCCGATTCTCATCCAGCAGGTTCGGGCCGGGTCCCAACTGCAGATCGAGTTCACCGCCCCGGAAACCGGTTTTTACTATCCGGAGTATCGAGTATTGGGAGGGGAGCCATCTTCATGGATTCCTCTGCTGGCTTTCCGTTCTTATCAGGTCCAAGGGCGTCATGTGATGACCTTGGAAGTGCCGGACGTAGGGCGGAAGACCGTGGTCATTCGAGTGGTTCGCACGTCTCAACCGGTCCTTCCCACGATCCAACCGGAAGCTCCCACCCAATGTCCGATCCGCTCCACCCAGTGTCCGAAACAGCCGACGGTTTGTGTCTTCCAACCAACGGTCTGCTCGGATCAAAGCGATCCTACCCGTTGTCCCAGGAAACCGACGGAATGTGTATGGATCCAAACGGTTTGTCCGACCGAGTCTACTCGATGCCCGGTCGAGCCGACACGTTGCCTGGCCGGTGGATCGGAGCCTACCCTTTGTCCGGTCCAACCGACCCGCTGTCCAGAAACGCCGACTCACTGCCCGGTCCACTCGACCCGATGTCCCGTTCAAGCTACGCGTTGTCCGGCAACGCCGACCCTCTGCGCAGAATCGGAAACCGGCACTCGCTGTGACTGGCCGACGGCTTTCCCGGATCATCCTACCGAATGCGAAACGACGCCCACAAGCTGCGGCGATCTTCCCACCATCTGTCCAGCATCTTCTACCGAATGCGGCACGGTGCAAACGACGTGCCCTCAAATCGAGACGTTTTGCCCTGCTCAAACGACCGTATGTCCCGCAACGCCCACCCAATGTCCTGTCATTCTTACCCAATGTCCCCTTCAATCCAGGGAAACCGAATGCCCGGTCGTTCTTACGGAGTGTCCGGCTTATCCGACCTTCTGCCCTTCGCAAACCACGCAATGCCCCTTACTCCTCACTCAGTGTAGTTCCTCTCAGGAGACAGAATGCGGAAGCGAACCTACGCAATATCCCGACACCCAGACCTTTTGCCCCGAGCAATCCACCCAATGCCCTCGGTCCTGGACTCGTTGTCCTGAGGTTCCTACGCAATGTCCATGGGATCTGACCCATTGTCCGATCCTGGAGACGGTATGCCCCACAAACCCAGCGCCGACTCAGTGTCCTCAGATCACAACCGTCTGTCCGACTCGCAAGACCGAATGCCCGGCAACGGTTTCGGAATGCTTTGTAGAAGGCGGATCCTGTCTCCATCCCACCGAACAACCGGAAACCCAAACTCTCTGTCCGGCTCAACCTACCCAGTGTCCTACCGAACCCACGCAATGCGAGCCGCTCGAGACGGTTTGTCCCACTTCATGGATCCTCACCCAGTGTCCGGCTCAGGAAACGATTTGTCCAACCCACGCTACGCTCTGTCCTTCCGTTGCGACCCAATGTCCGGCGGAACCTACCCGATGTCCGGAGGAATCCGACCCGACAAAATGCCCGATCCAACCCACCCAATGTCCAGCCCTCTCTACCCATTGCTCTTCCCAACCCACAGAATGTCCGCGTCAACCAACCGCCTGCCCGGAAACCCAAACCACTTGCCCGATCCTTCCCACCCGTTGTCCTGCCGCCCAAACCGTATGTCCGGTCCAACCGACCGAATGTCCCAAGCACGCTACACGGTGCCCGATCGAATTTACCCGATGCCCGACGATTGCTACCTCATGCCCCGAAAAAGAGACGGAATGCCCCGCGCATCCTTCTTCCACCCAATGTCCTTACACGTTTACCCTCTGTCCATTGGCTGAAACCTTCTGCCCGACGGTGGAGACCCTCTGTCCTTCCTCAAAGACCTTGTGTCCCGAAGGAGAGACGTTTTGCACTGTCGAGAAGACCCGTTGTCCCATCGACTCGACGCGATGTCCTTCCGGGCCGACCTTCTGTCCGGAAGAACCGACCCGGTGCCCGGCTTCCCCCACCCGATGTCCTCAAACTCCCCAAGATACCCTTTGCCCGACAGAACCGACCCGTTGTCCTGTCCAACCCACCTCTTGCCCCAGCGGCCCAACGTTTTGCCCGGAACAAGAAACGGTCTGCCCGTCCCAGCCCACCCGTTGTCCGATCGAAGAGACTCATTGTCCGGAACAAGCGACGCTTTGCGTCTCCCAACCGGAGGAAACCGTCTGCCCTGTTGAAAAAACCCAATGCCCCGCCGTTGAAACCCTTTGTCCCAAAGAATTCACCCGCTGTCCGTTTTCCCAAACAGAATGTCCCTCCGGTCCTACCTTCTGTCCGGAACAACCGACTCAGTGTCCGGAGGCCCAGACACTTTGCCCGGCACGTTCCACTCACTGTCCGGCTTTACTCACTCACTGTCCGGAGACCTCCACGCAATGCCCTGCGGTAACTACACAGTGCCCCGTGCTCTCTACCGAATGCCCGGCCCAATCCACGCAATGTCCTATGGACCCTACCCGATGTCCCTTACAATCCACAACTTGCCCAGAGACTTCGACTTACTGTCCCATTCAACCTACCCAATGCCCAAAGCAAGCCACCGCCTGTACAGAAACCTCCGAACAAACCGTCTGCCCCACGGAGGTGACGCAATGCACCTTGGAAATCACCCGCTGTCCCCAACAAGAGACGGTTTGCCCCTTGGTTCCGACCCACTGCCCTACGGTTCCGACTCATTGTCCAGAGCAAGAACTCCCCACCACCTGTCCTCTTCAACTCACCGAATGCAGCACACAAGAGACGGTGTGCCCCGAAGTTCCTACTGAATGCACTCCCAAACCGACCGAATGCGTCTCCCAACCTACCTTCTGTCCGGAAGAACCGACCCGCTGTCCGGCAAAGCCCACACAATGCGTGACAGGCTCCACCGTTTGTCCGGCGGTCCTCACCGCTTGTCCGAAAACCGAAACCGAATGTCCGGTCCAATCCACGGAATGCCCCCGAATGACTACCCAATGCCCGAGGATTCCCACTCAATGTGGAGCTGAACCGACCAGTTGTCCAGGCATGCCCACGATCTGTCCCGCTCAACCTCGCCTTACCGATTGCCCCATTCAGCCGACCGCTTGCCCAGTCCGCCTGACTTCTTGTCCCATCCAACCCACGGTTTGCGTGGCCACACCACGTCCGACCGACTGCCCGGTCGAATCAACTCGATGCCCGACGGTTCCAACCCGCTGCCCGGAAAAGGTCACAGAATGCCCTCGTCGCTCCACAGAATGTTCCTCGGAACAACCTACCGTCTGTCCCGTGCGCAAAACACAGTGTCCTTCCGGCCCGACCTACTGTCCGGAAGAACCCACTCGATGTCCCGTAGAGCCTACTCGATGTCCCCCTGTCTCCACGCAATGTACCGGGAACTTACCTACCATTTGTCCGATCCATTCTACCCAATGCCCCACCGAGACCACCCGTTGCCCGCAAATCCCTACCCAATGCCCGGTTCAATCCACCGAATGCTCGGAGTCAAGCCCTACCGTATGCCCTGTGGCCATCACCCGGTGTCCGGAACGACCCACAGCATGTCCCCATGAAGCAACCCGTTGCCCGGTCCAGATTACTTCTTGTCCTCAGGCCGACACGGTCTGCCCTCGAGCGACCACAGAATGTCCTCCGCTTGCCACACGATGTCCCCAGGAATCGACCCACTGTCCCATCCAACCTACCCAATGCGGCATAAGCCTCACCACTCAATGTCCCAAGAAAACCACGCAATGTCCGGTCATCCTGACTCAATGTCCAACCGGACCGACTTACTGTCCTCTTTCGCCAACCCGTTGCCCGGCTTTGCCGACCCAATGCTATCCCAGCGCCACTGTCTGTCCGGTCAAATTAACCGAATGCCCGCAGCAAGCGACTCGATGTCCTCGGACTACGACGGAATGTGCCGGCCCCGATACCCAATGTCCGTCGCCGGAACCTACGAAGTGTCCGCATGACCCGACCCGGTGTCCGGTTCTCGTCACCCAATGCACGCCGCCCAGCCCAACCCTTTGTCCAGTTTCCCAAACCCAATGCCCAGCTTTGGAAACCCTCTGTCCAGCCGGCCCTACTTTCTGTCCCCAACAACCCACTCAGTGCCCTACCCAAGCCACTCAATGCCCTGCCAAGACTACCCAATGCATTGGCCAACAACAGACCGTCTGCCCCCAGATTCCCACTTCTTGTCCGGAACGATCCACCCTCTGCCCTGAGCAGGCCACCCGCTGTCCTATCCGACTTACCCAATGTACGGGGCAAACTACTACCCTCTGCCCGGTCACCACAACACAATGCCCGGCCACCGCGACGATCTGCTCTGGGGACGTCGAAACCATCTGCCCGGTCCAAAGCACCCGTTGTCCTGCCCAAAGCACGGTTTGTCCTGGCGGTCCAACCTACTGCCCGGCAGAACCCACATTTTGTCCTGCCGTCTCTACCCAGTGTCCGGCCCATACCACGCTATGTCCCCTTCAAACCACCATCTGCCCCGAACAATCCACCCAATGCCCGTCCCGTCTGACCCTATGCCCTGAGCTTCCCACCTTCTGCCCAAGCCAAGGCTGCGCAGGACGATCCCGTTAGAGTTAGGTTCTATTGCCCCGTCAAAGCAGCTCCTTGGAAGAAAGGTTGACGGGATGGGGAAAGGTTAAAAAATAAGTTTTGGCTCGATGTCCTATAGCGTGGATATCATTAAGCTCCTCCAAGAAATCGAACCTCCTGTGCGGAAAGTTCTAATTGGGATTCTTGAGGAAATTGAACGACAACGAAAACAATGGGAAGAGAGTATCACCAAGACCGAGTTCCGCGAGCTCAAAGAAATCGTTGCAGAGTTGGCTGCGGCTCAGAAGCAGACAGAAAAACGAGTTAACGAACTCGCAGAAGCTCAAAAACAAACAGAAAAGCGACTCAACGAGCTCGCTGAGGCTCAAAAGCAAACAGAGAAACGACTCAACGAACTTGCCGAGGCTCAAAAGCAGACAGAGAAACGAGTCAATGAACTCACTGAGGCTCAGAAGCAGACAGAGAGACGGCTTAATGAACTTGCTGAGGCGCAGAAGCAGACGGAAAAGGCGTTGCAGAAGCTGGCCATCAATCAGACGAGAATTCGGGAAGAGCTTGATGGACTGGCTCACACGGTTGGTTATCGACTAGAGGACGATGCATATAGGGGGTTGCCGTCATTACTTTGGAAGGACTTTGGGATAAAAGTGAAAGAACTGAAGCGGGATTTTGTTCAAGTTAGCCCTGGTAGGTGGGAAGGACTTAACATCCTGGGTCAGGGGAGGAAGAACCGTCATTCCGTTTGGATTCTGGGCGAATGTAAGGCCCAGCTGAAGAAGCGGGATATTGATCGGTTTTTAAAGAAGCTTTCTCGGATGGAAGGGCTCTTCCCCGGAGAGAAGATTCTGGTGGCCGTGACGTATCAGACTTCCCCTCAAGTCCGCGAATATGTACAAAATAAGGGGATTCAACTTTATTTCTCCTACCAACTCAACCAACCTTCTCTGTTATCTCGCTAAACCTTCGGCTCTTTTCTTTTCAGCCTTTTTATTTCACGGGGTTCCGTTGCAAAAAAGAACTTCTGCGGAATCGTAAACCCTTAAAGCAAGCCTTCTGCCGATCCTTTTCCTGGGTCTTCTTCCAAGACTTAGAATCGTTGGTTTCTTCCTCATCGGTCTTGTTTCCAAAAGAGGCATTGCAAGAAGGAAGGGTTTCCGGCATGAAGGGAGCAACAAGAAAAACATGAAAATTTATATCATCCAAAAGCCGGTGTCGGGCACACGAAGGGTATGCTATGTAGGGGATTTTGTGCGTTTTGAAGTCACTGATCCAAGTGGCGAGGTCCGACCCCCGTATTGGGAAGTCCGGCTACGAACCAATTTAGGACGGGCTGCGGTTCTGCGGGCCGAGACGATCGCTGCTGTGGAGGCACAGGCCCCTTTATCTCGAATCTCCTGGCGGGACATCCCGTTTGTCTGGAAAGGGGATCGATGGGAACTGACGGTACCCACCGCGGAGGTGGGATTTTTTGAAGCGAAGGCTTATGCGCTGGACCGGCGGGGATGGCAGTATTGGCCGGAAGGGCCGAATGTGGAGTTGAGTGTGCATCCGGCCTTTGCCCGATCAGCGAATTTGATCTATTGCGCCTTTGTCCGGCTTTTCGGCCCCTCTCGAGAGGCTGAATTGTGGAATTCGGAACGAGAAGAGCGACTGGCTCAAGTGTTGGAGGCACGGGGCTATTCCGTCATCCCCCCATCCGGCACGTTACGCGATCTGCTTCGTCAGCTTCCTCATATCTTCGAACGGCTAGGTTGTCGTATTTTGCATCTATTGCCGATCCATCCCGTCCCCACTACGTATGCCCGATGTGGTCGAATGGGGAGTCCCTACGCGGCCCTGGACCTGACGTTGGTGGATTTGGGTCTCGTAGAATGGGATCGCCGGACGACCGGCTTAGAACAGTTTGCCGAGCTAGCTTACGAAGTCCATCGGTATGGCGGCCGGCTGTTCCTGGACGTCGTCATCAATCATACCGGATGGGGATCCCGACTGTTGGAAGAACATCCGGAATGGTTTGTCCGGAATCCGGATGGGACATTTCGATCGCCGGGAGCCTGGGGGGTTACGTGGGGAGATTTGGTGGAACTTCGGCATGCAGAGAATCCGGAGTTGCGCCGCGCTATTGCCGAGGCTCTGCTGACCTGGTGCCGGCGGGGAGTGGACGGTTTTCGTTGCGATGCCGGATACATGGTACCCCTGGATTCCTGGAAATACATCATCGCACGGGTCCGGGAAGAGTATCCGGATACGATCTTTTTGTTGGAAGGGCTGGGAGGATCCTGGGAAGCGACCGAACAGTTGCTGACGTATGGGAACATGCAATGGGCGTATTCGGAGCTTTTTCAGAACTATACCGGGGATCAGGTGGCGGCGTATTTGGACTATGCGTTGGCTCGAAGCAGGGAGGTTGGCACCTATGTGCACTACAGCGAAACGCATGACAACGACCGGCTCGCGAAACAGGGCCGGCGGTGGGCTCTCTTGCGGAACCGGCTTTGCGGGCTGACGAGTGTCAACGGGGCGTTTGGATTCACGTGCGGGGTCGAGTGGCTGGCCACGCAAAAGATCGATGTGCATCGACTGACCGGTCTGGCCTGGGATAAAGAGGAAAATCTCGTGGAAGAACTGACCCGGCTGAATCGTCTTTTGGCGGATCATCCTTGTTTCTTTGCACACGCGCATCTGGAACGACTCAGCCCGCAGCATTCACCGGTGTATGCTTTACGAAGGACCTCCGAAGACGGATTGGATCAAGTCTTAGTGCTCATCAATACCGACCCTGATCATTCACAGGAACTTGAACTACCTGAAACCACCTTGGCGCAGACTGGACTGAACTGGAAGAAAGGACGGCTGGTGGGCGTAGACTTGTTTGATCAGCCCTTACCCGAGGCCCAGCGGTTGCCGGGGAATCGAATCGTCTT
>CAZBKV010000014.1:12779-16394 GCA_964492575.1 uncultured Verrucomicrobiota bacterium
GTTCTGCCTCAGTGAGGCAAAGAAGCCCAAAGGAAGAGCAGGCGAGTCTTACCGACGGCGAAAGGCGCAAGAGGCGTTGGTGATTCAAGTCTTAACCGAACGGTTTGGAATGGAGCGGCTTGGAGAGATTCCGAAGGTTTTGGATCGGTTGGTCGAGCGTCTGGATCAGGATCCGGTCGGTTGGCTGGCCTCGGTGGCTGCGGTTCCGCAGCAAGTCCCCTCGGGAGAATTGCCGGAATGGTTGGAACGATCCCCGGCTTATCCCCAGGTCATGGTTTGGGAACCCATCGATACGCGTCGTGTGTTGCCTTGTCCAGTCGATCATTACCTACTGGTTCGGCTCCCGGAACGGTTTCGAGTTTGGCTGAAGCGGCCGGTCGGAAAGCCGATTTTTCGGGAAGCCGTCCCGGTTCAGAATGGCTGGATTGCGGTGTTTGGCCCGGTCGGTCCAAACGGAGAAGGGGGAGCCTTGCTGCAGATCGAACGGTATGGAACCGAAGGTCCCAAAACCCTGCAAGGATCGATTCGCTTTTGCAAAGAAAGCCCCACCCCGGCCCGTACGGCAGAGAATCCGGATCCGCAGGGAACGGTCTTGCTTACCAACAGACGGGGTGGGATGGCTCGTTTGGCCGTCGATCTGGGCCGGATCTTTTCGAAGTACGACTGTGCGCTGGCAGCGAATTTCGATCCCACCGTCCCGGTGGATCGACATGTCCTGGCCAAACGACTTCGAATCTGGATCAACGCCGATGGATTTCTCTTTCCGTTACGACGTCACAACTTATGGCGATTTGAGCCAGGCCCTCCGGCGCGCTGGTTCTTTCGAGCCCACGCTGGGGATGCCCGACTGGTGGAGCTCCACCTAGAAGCCACGATGTTGCCCGGAGAGAACACTACGATCTTCCGATTCACACGCCCCAAGCAGGACGCCCCCAAAGGACGAGGGCTCCCGGATCGAGCGATCGTAAGTCTCACGGTCCGAGTGGACATCGAGGATCGAAATTTCCACCAGGAAACCCGTTTCAACGACGAAGCCCGGCATTTTTTCCTGGACCATACCCGAACCCTCCAAGGAGAAATCGGTTTTCGATTTGCCCCCGCAACGGATCGGCAGCTCTTGGTCGTCGCCGATGCCGGGATCTATCATCCTCAACCCGAATGGTGTGAAGGCATTTCCCATCCGGTGGAAGCAACCCGGGGTATGGTGGCCCAAGGGGATGCCTTCAGCCCCGGATGGTTCGAGATTCCGTTGAGTCGGGGAGAAAGCGCAACCCTGATCCTGACAGCAGAACAAACCCTACCAAGCGAAGAGACGATCGTCGAAACCTTGACGCCGAAGTCGATTGGCATCCACTCTCCTCAAGACGCCTCGACCTTCCCATCTTCCCAACGCCCTGAAGCTTCCAAGACCCTTCTCCTCCAATCCGACTCCGAACCAGCCTGGGTTTCTCAACTGCAACAGGCCTTGGACGGTTATGTGGTCCGACGCGGCACCGGCCATACCATTATCGCCGGATACCCCTGGTTCCTGGACTGGGGGCGAGATACCCTGATCGTCTGTCGCGGATTCTTAGCCCTCGGTCGGATAGATCTGGTTCGGGAAATCCTTCTGACCTTTGCTTCGCTGGAACGAGAGGGGACCTTGCCTAATGCCTTGTACGGCGCAGATGATTCCAACCGGGAAAGTTCCGATGCCCCCCTCTGGTTTGCCTTAGCCTGCGAAGAACTGGCCGCTCTGCTTCCGAATCCGAAGACGATGTTTTATGACCTTGCCTTGCCCGACTCTCAACGGACCATCCAAGACGTTCTCCATTCCATCGGCCGACACTATGCCTTCGGAACCACGACCGGTATCCATATGGATCGACAAACCGGGCTGATCTATAGCCCGCCCCATTTTACCTGGATGGACACCAACTATCCGGCCTGTACCCCTCGGGAGGGCTACCCGATTGAAATTCAAGCGCTTTGGATCCGACTGCTTCGGCACCTGGCCCGCATCGGGATTGACGATCCAGAGCTCAACTGGACGGCCCTGGCCGATCAAGCGCAGCAAAACCTAGAAACCCTTTTCTGGCTCGAAGAACCAGGCTGGTATAGCGACGTATTGACGGCTCAGCCCAACCAAAGCGCCCTGGAAGCAATCCCAAGAACCGATCTCCGCCCCAATGCGCTCCTACCCATTGCATTAGGAATTCTCACTGGCTCTCGAGCCCAACGGACCCTCCTCGCCGCTCGTCGATACCTGCTCTTACCGGGCGCCTTACGATCCCTCGCTCCTCTGCCGATCCATCCTCCGCTGGAAATCCTCGACCGGAATAAGCGGCCTTTAATTGATCCACATTTCCCTTACCAAGGCCGATACGAAGGGGATGAGGATACCCGGCGTAAACCGGCTTATCACAACGGAACCGGCTGGGTCTGGTGCCTGCCGATCTTCTGCGAGGCGCTGGTCCGAGCCTTTCCTAAGGATCCGGCCGCAGCAAGCGCTGCCCAGGCTTGGCTCGGTTCCGTCGATCCGCTGGTCTGGAATGGATGCATCGGCCAACTGCCCGAGATCGTCGATGGCGACCAGCCGCATTCCCAACGGGGCTGCGATGCGCAGGCCTGGAGTGTGAGTGAAGCGTTGCGGGTCTGGGTCGTTTTGTCACAGTTAAAAAGAGAGGGTGGGCACTCGATCAAGAAGGGCAAATAAGTTGCACAAATCCATTGACGCCTTCCCACGACCACATAAGGTTAAGCAAACGAAACGCGATCTTCAACGCGTCTGAGAAAACGAAACAGGAACTCGAAAACACAGAGAAAGGAGGAGTATGGCGGTCAAAGTAGCTATCAATGGATTCGGTCGGATCGGTCGGCTTGTGTTCCGAGCCCTGGCATCCAAAGGTCTGCTCGGAGAGAAGGTGGATGTGGTGGCTGTCGGCGATATTGTGCCGGCGGACAACCTGGCCTATCTGCTCAAGTACGACAGTGTGTATGGCCGGTTCCAAGGCGAGGTCAGCAGTAAGAAGTCCTCGCCGGACAAAGCGGCCGACGACGTGCTGGTAGTCAATGGAAAGGAGATCCAGGTCGTCAGCGCCAAGGATCCTTCCGAGCTACCTTGGAAAGACATGGGCGTGGAGGTCGTGATTGAATCGACCGGTCTGTTCACTAAGGTCGAGAAAGCCCAGGGCCATATTACGGCCGGAGCCAAGAAAGTCATCATCACCGCCCCGGCCAAAGGCGATTGCCTGACTGTGGTGATGGGCGTCAATCACGAGCAGTATGATCCAGCCAAACACCACGTCGTCTCCAACGCCTCTTGCACCACGAACTGCTTGGCGCCTCTCGTCTACGTGTTGGTAAAAGAAGGGTTCGGCGTAGAGGAAGGGTTGATGACCACTATCCATGCCTACACGGCCAATCAGCGGATCGTAGATGGTCCGAGCCCGAAAGACTTCCGACGTGGCCGCGCCGGGGCCATCAACACGGTTCCTACCACCACCGGGGCTGCCAAGGCTGTTGGTCTGGTACTTCCGGAAGTGAAAGGGAAGCTGACCGGAATGGCCTTCCGAGTGCCGCTGCCGACCTCCTCGGTGGTTGACCTGACCGTCCGGACGACCAAAGAGACCAGCT
>CAZBKV010000015.1:0-2854 GCA_964492575.1 uncultured Verrucomicrobiota bacterium
GTCCGTCGGGGTGGACGGCTGTGGGTTCGTGGCCCAAATGTGATGCGGCGGTACCTGAATCCGGAGGCGAATGCTCGCTTCCAGGCGGCCAACGGATGGTATGACACGGGGGATATCGGCTGGGTCGATGAGGAGGGATATCTTTATATCGAGGGACGGGCTCGGCGGTTTGCGAAGATTGGTGGAGAGATGGTTAGCCTGACTGCTGCGGAGGAGGCATTTCGGGAGTGCCTGGCTCCTGAGCAAGAAGGGTTGGATTTTGCGCTGGTAGCGATCCCGGATTCAGAGCGAGGAGAGAGAATCGTGGCTGTGACGACGGACAGGCGGGTGACCCCTGATCGGCTCCGTCAACTTGTTCTATCCCATCGATTTCCCAGGCTATGGATCCCGGCTGTGGTATTTCATGTGAACGTGCTTCCGCGGCTTGGTACTGGAAAACCAGACTATCCAGCGATTCAAGAGCTGGCTGCACAACAGTTGCAGAAGGAACGTTAAGGAGTACAAAATCGTTCACATTCTTTTTCCTTGGTTCTATTTCGCTATTTGGATAGCCTTTGTTTCGAACCCAAAACAAAAGGTGGGGTATGTATTTTGGTGCAGACTATCATCCGGAGTTGTGGGTCTATCCGTATGCCGGGTCGGAGGAGGAGCGAGAGAAACGCTGGGAAGAAGACGCCCGGTTGATGGCAGAGGCCGGGATTAATGCGGTGCGGATGGGGGAATTTTGCTGGGCGTTATATGAGCCGCAGGAGGGGCAATATGACTTTGATTGGATGCGGAGGGCGATGGATGTGATGCATCAACATGGGTTGAAGGTTGTGTTAGCAACCCCGACGGCTTCCCCGCCTCTCTGGCTTTTGCATAAGCATCCGGAAATCCTCCCGGTCGATGAAAACGGTCTTCGTCGTTATCCTGGGACCCGCCATGCCTATTGTATGAACAGCGATGTATACTGGGAATACGTAAGAAAGATTGTTCAAGCCTTGGCGGAGGCCTTAGGTCAACATCCGGCATTGATCGCCTGGCAGATCGACAGCGGGGTAGGCGATCATCAAACCGAATCCTCTTTTAATGAAGAAAGCCGCCACGATTGGCATGCCTGGCTGAAGGTAAAGTATGGGACGGTGGAGCGGTTGAATGAGCTGTTGGGACTGCGGTTTTGGGGACAAGTGGTGGACCGGTTTGAACAGGTTCCGATGCCGATGCGGGCACCGACTGCGCATAACCCGGCGTTGGTTTTGGATTGGATGCGCTTTTCGAGTGATACTTGTGTCGCCTTTGTTCGGATGCAGGTGGAGATTCTTCGACGAGTGACCCCTAACCTTCCTGTGACCACCAATTTAAAGCCCTTTGGGCGAAAGTTTGATCACTTTGATATGGCGGAGGTGTTGGATTTTGTCTCCTTGATTTCTCACCCGACACTTCGTCATCAACCGTATGAGAATGCAGTGGAGCATGATTTGATGCGATCTTTGAAGAAGGGGGGGATTCGAACGCCGGATGGAGACAACGGTTTTTGGGTGATTGAACAAAAGGCCGGCAATGTTTCCTGGCAGGATGTCAATTCCCCGTTGCGGCCGGGGGTGGTGCGGTTGTTTACGTATCAGGCGATTTCACGTGGGGCAACAGGAATTTTTTACTTTTACTGGCGTTCGCCTCGGGTGGGATCGGAAAAGTTTTATGGCGGAGTACTGAATCATAAAGGAAGCAAAGACAATCGGGTGTATCGGGAGATTTCTCAGATTGGGGAAGAATTAAAGCTATTGCATCCGATTTTAGAGGGTTCGGTGGTCGAGCCGGAAGCCGCTATTCTCTATACCTACGATAATGAATGGGCGATGGAATATCCGGTTCAGCCAAACCGACATTTCAAACTTCGCGATCATGTAATGTTGTTTTATAATCGACGATCTTTCCCGTTACAAAGTCGTGATCGCCCCTTCTTTACATCTGCTGGGGGGAGCGGAAGCGGATTATTTAAAGTTATATGTCCAGAACGGCGGAGTCTTAGTGGCAACCTGTAATACCGGGCTGGTGGATGAACATTGCATAGCCCCAGATTCAGGATATCCCCATGATTTGACCGATCTATTCGGGATGGAAGTGGAAGAGTTTGATCCCATGCATCCAGACGATGAACACCCGTTGATGTTTCGAGGAACGTTTCCGGCGCGCCATGCTCATTGTGCCCGGCTTTGGTGTGATATTATTCAACCGGGTGAATGTGAGGTTTTGGCAACTTATTCAAAGGACTTTTATTCTGGCCGGCCGGCGATGACGATGAATGTCTACGGATTGGGTCGGGCGATTTACATTGGATTTGTGAGTGATGAAACGTTTTATGTAGATTTGGTGGATTGGCTTCGGGAGCTTTGTAACATGACCCCGTTATTGAAAGTGCCGGAGCGGATTGAAGTCAGTATGCGGCGAAAAGGGGATACTCGAATTTATTTCTTGCTCAACCATGATACCTCTACGGTCCGACTTCATTTTTATAAACCGATGCATGATTATCTGACCGGCAATACCATTACCGGGGCGTATGATTTGCCTCCCCTAGGCGTGTTGGTTCTGGATGAGAAGGTCCAAAAAGAATCGACCCCGCCTACCCATATGCCGGAAAGCGAAATTGGCTGAGCCGGAGGATCTTGAAAAAAGCCGATCCCCTCTTCTGTTTTATAGCTTGTCCGAATTGGCGCGCTGGGGACAGCGCGTCCTACCTTTCAAATTCCCTTTCGAATGTCCAGGGGGGCAGGTAGGGCGGCTTGTCCCCAAGCCGCCGCAAGGAGATTTCGTGTTTCATTTTTACGGCGCGTTGGGGACAACGCGCCTTACCTTTCATGGTCTTCCGGAC
>CAZBKV010000015.1:2864-7374 GCA_964492575.1 uncultured Verrucomicrobiota bacterium
ATTGTTTTTTTTTGTTTTTTTTTCGTGGGGGGGGGGTGATCCCCCGCTCCTCCCCTCTCTTTTTTTTTTTTTTTGACCGGATTAATAACATCTTATCATCATTTGTATGGGGCGTTGGTTTATGTGGTATTGATGCGATGGATCCGCATGGGGATTGGTTGATTTGCGGGCTCGTTGCTCTTGGCCATTCGATTTATGGCTCTTTTTCTGCCTCAGCCGGATGACGGGCTACAGGGAGGTTCGATGGGGCGCCTCTGTTATCCTCCTCGGGAACGATTCTATAAGTCTTAACGGTTCTTTTCTCAGGCTCTTTTCCCCGATGACTTGACCCGATTCGTCCAAAACGGTACCCAAAAAGAGATACGGTTTAGGAGCGCAACCCTTCAACCATACCAACGACCTATGACGAAAAAGGATTTGGTAACGCAAATCAGCCGGGATACCGGCTTGGACGAAGATGATGTATATGCAGTGGTCCAACGAGCGCTGGAGTTGATGATGGATGCCTTGGCACGGGGGGAACCGATCGAGCTTCGGAACTTCGGAATCTTTCGGGTGAAATGGCAGCGAGCACGGATCGGCCGAAATCCTCACCAGCCGGAGGAGGCGGTTCCGATTCCTGCTCGGCCGGCGATCAAGTTTAAACCGGGCAAGCGGCTTCGGGAGCGGGTCCTGCAGCTTTCCGAGGAGCAGGTCCTGCGAGCCCAAGTTGTTCATCCAGATGGACTGAATGGGTGAGTAGGGAGGAGAATTTGGTTTTTCGGGAAATAAAGGAAAAATCGGGTAATACAACCAGGGAAAAGAGGAGATGTTTGAGCGACTTCCGGGGTTTCGAGACTTTTATCCAGAGCCGATTCCTACCAAAGGGGTATGGAGTGCCGCCCTGCGGGGACGGATCTTTGCGGTCTGGCATCAGATGGCCCAGCGATACG
The DNA here is from genome assembly GCA_964492575.1 of uncultured Verrucomicrobiota bacterium. Classification (GTDB taxonomy): domain Bacteria; phylum Verrucomicrobiota; class Verrucomicrobiia; order Limisphaerales; family CAZBKV01; genus CAZBKV01. Next base: position 3,797 of record CAZBKV010000015.1, read on the forward strand.
GTTTTCAGGAATACGACGGACCGCCGTTGGAATCGTTGGATCTTTACAAAGCCAAAAGCGGGGACGAGATCGTGACCCAGTTGTATAATTTTGTGGATAAGGGAGGGCGCGAGGTGGCGTTACGGCCGGAGATGACCCCGACGCTTGCACGCATGGCGGCTGCAGCCGAGCGACATTATAAAAAGCCCTTAAAATGGTATTCGATCCCTCAGCTTTTCCGCTACGAACGCCAACAGAAAGGTCGACTCCGGGAGCATTTTCAATTCAATGCCGATGTCATCGGAGAGGGCTCCGCTTCGGCCGATGCGGAGTTGATTGCGCTTCTGATCGACACATTGCGGGCGTTTGGCCTGACTGCTCAGGACTTTGTGGTGCGGCTCAGCAGCCGCCGTGCCTGGGAGGAATTCTATCGCTCTGGTGGGGGGCATCCCGACCGGGCTTACGAGTTCTACCAGGCGGTGGATAAGATGGGACGGGAGCCCGAAGAGGTTACCGCGGCGAAGTTGAAAGAGCTGGGCTTTTCGCTGGATCAGATCCGGGAGTTCATCGCTCAGGGTCAAGCGACCGAGGAATTGGAAGAAATTCTGGACGATTTGGAAAGTCGAGGGCTACGGGAGTACGTCACGGTCGATTACAGCATCATTCGCGGTCTTGCCTATTACACCGGTCCGGTGTACGAGGCGTTTGATCGAAAGGGAGAATTCCGGGCGATTGCCGGCGGGGGGCGATATGACAACCTGCTGAAGGTGATTTCGCGGGGGAAGGTCGATCTTCCGGCTGCGGGGTTTGGGATGGGGGATGTGGTGTTGACCGAGTTGTTGAAGGCCCGGAATTTGGGGCCTTCGGTGGCGCCGGAGTTGGACGCATTTGTTTTGGTGGAGGAGGAGCGTTTTCGCAAGGACTCGGTCCGATTAGTGCAAAAGCTGCGGGAGGCCGGGCTGCGGACCGACTATGCGCTGGGGCCGGGGAAGAGTGATCGTCAATACAAGTATGCCCTGGCTCGTGGGGCGCGGTTTACGATTCGGGCCACTCAAGAGGGCGAGACCGGTCCCCTTCGTTTCCTTGTGAAGGAGGTGGCGAAACGGACGGAAGAAGCCGTAGATCCCGAGGCGGTGGTTTCTTACGTGCAGAGTCGACTTTCTGTTTCGCATTGATTCTGTTTGGCCATGGGAGAGAAGGGCTTTCAATCCGTTGTTTATCAATCCGTTGTTTACCGAGTCGGTAGTGTTCGACACCGACAGGGGGTAAGAGTTGGTGGTCTGATTGTTCTGGTGCTGGGAATTTGGGCGATCCAAGCGACGGCGGCTCTTCCGAAGATTCGGGTAGCTGCCGATGGACTTTGTTTGGAGCGGCCGGACGGTACCCCTTTCCTTCCTTTTGGGGTGAATTACTTTTGGCCGGGGACCGGCTGGGCACCGAAGATCTGGAAACGTTTTGATCCGATCCAGGTCGAGCAGGATTTCCGTCGGATGAAACAGCTCGGGGTGAATTGTGTGCGGGTATTTTTGAGTTACGGCTCGTTTTTTCGGGAGCCAGATCGGTTGGATGCAAAAGGGCTACGAAAGTTCGATCGGTTTCTGGCCATTGCGGAAAAGTATGGGATTTATGTGCATCCGACCGGTCCGGATCATTGGGAAGGATTGCCGGAGTGGGCACGGGGAGATCGGATTGCTTCGGAGAGGGTCCTTCGTGCGTTGGAGTGGTTTTGGCGAAGGTTTGCGGCGCGGTATCGCGATCGTTCGGTGATTTTGGCCTACGATCTGTTAAATGAGCCGTCTGTACCTTGGTCCTCTCCAGTGATTATCCGAAAGTGGAATCAATGGTTGCAAAGGCGGTACAAGACTCCAGCGGCTGTGGCTCGGGCTTGGGGGATTTCGACTAACCAGATACGATGGGGACAAATCCAGCCGCCGGATCCGGCGAAGGCGCCTCGTTCTATGTTGAAAGAGTTTCTGCGTTTTCGAGAAGAGCTGGCTGTGGAGTGGACTCGGCGACAGGCGGAGGCGATTCGACAGGCCGATCCTGATGCTTTGATTACAGTGGGGCTCATTCAGTGGAGCGTGCCGGTAGTTTTGCCCTCATTAAGACACTATTCAGCTTTTCGACCGGATCGGCTGGCGCCGTATTTGGATTTTTTAGAGGTTCATTTTTATCCGCTGGCGCATGGAGTGTATAGGTACCAAAGCAAAGGAGCCGAACAAGAGAATCTGGCTTATCTTCAGGCGGTGGTGCGTGCGGTTCGAGGGGCGGGGAAACCGGTGGTGTTAGCGGAGTTCGGATGGTACGGAGGAGGACGGCCGGTGCTTGGGGGAAAGACGTATCCGTTTGCTTCGGAAGAAGATCAGGCTCGTTGGTGTCGGGCTGTGGTGGAGACGACGGTGGGTTGTGTTTGTGGTTGGTTGAATTGGGGATTGTATGATCATCCGGAAGCCCGAGATGTGACCCAAAGATCCGGCCTTTTTCGAGCCGATGGAACGCCGAAACGTTGGGCAAAGGAATTTCAACGATTGGCGGTTCGATGGGGTCGGATTTCTCGGGAGGATTGGAAGTGTCGAGCGGAAGATTGCCTTCAGAGGCAGTGGCCGGTCTTGGATTGGGATCGGGCGTGTTTGGATCCTGTGTATCGAAAGCAATATCTTGGGCGGGCTCAGCAGATATTTTTGGGATGGCACTCTCAGAGCACGCAATGAATAACCCAATGGCTCCTTTTCATCTGATGGATAGGGTAGGGAAACAGGCTTTGAAGGAGCCTGTTTGGGAGCAGGGATTGAGATTGACTTCCAGCAAGGACAGATGCCATGAAAGAGACTATGAAACAGACATTCTTATCCAATAGAGGATCAAGAGGAGTCACGCGCCGTGGCTTTCTTCGTTCTACGGGACTGATTGTCGGCACAGTAGCCTTAACCGGTCTGCGGGACTGGGCGGCGGCTAAGTTTGAACCCAACTCGGACACGTTGAAGATCGGTCTGATCGGTTGTGGCGGTCGAGGAACCGGTGCGGTTCGGAATGCGTTGGATGCGGATCCGAACTGCATGTTGTGGGCGATGGGAGACGTGTTTATGGAGAAGGCGCAAACTTCTCTTCGCTCTCTTCGTAGGAGTCAAAAATATGCGCCGCGGATTCGAGTTTCTCCGGATCGAATTTTTATTGGATTGGATGCTTTCCAGAAGGTGATTGATAGTGGTGTGGATGTCGTCATTCTTGCAACGCCTCCTGGATTCCGTCCCCAACATTTCGAAGCAGCGGTGAAGGCCGGGAAACACATCTTCTGTGAGAAACCGATGGCCACTGATGTCGTTGGGGGCAAACGAATGATGGAGGCAGTCAAGCTGTCCAAGACCAAACCGATTTCGGTTGTAGCTGGCTTTTGCTGGCGGCGGGATTACCCTCGGCGGGCCTTCTATGAAAAGATCCATGAAGGGGCCCTTGGGAAAGTTCGGGCGGTTTATGCGACGTACTTGACCGGTCCGGTACGGCCGATGCCACCCAATGCCAAGAAACCGGCCGGAATGAGCGATCTGGAGTGGCAGCTGCGTCATTGGTATAACTTTGTTTGGCTTTCCGGGGACGGGTTA